>JAIOQD010000132.1 GCA_021413595.1 Bacteroidota bacterium
AACTGCTGCATCCAATTCTTCAATTGTTTTATAGATCTCTACATATAAACCTTTTGTTTTTGCCCATTCGGCATGGTGCCATTCGGTAGCATTAATTGAAAGTGATGTAAATGCAGATGTTCCTATTTTGCGTTCTACGGCTGGACCAACTACAAATGGACCAATACCAACGGCTAATTCGCTAAGCTTTACCACTGCTACGTCAATAGCTAATGTATAATCAGCAGCACATGCTATACCAACACCACCACCAACAGCTTTACCCTGAACACGAGCGATCACAAATTTAGGAGCTTTTCTGATGGCGTTAATCACCATAGCAAAACCGGAGAAGAATTTTTTACCTATTTCAAAATCCTTAATAGATATCAATTCATCAAATGATGCTCCGGCACAAAAAGTACTATCGCCATCACTTTTTAATACAATAACCCGGGCATTAGTATCATTTCCGGCTTTAGTTATCTCTTCGGCCAATTTAACTAACAAAGTACCTGGTAATGAGTTGCTTTGAGGATGAAAAAATGTAATAGTTGCAATCCCATCGGCTGTATTTGATTTTACGTATGATTTGTCCATATATACTTTGAATTATGAATTTGTGTTAGTTAAATTTCTTCTAAGGCTCAACAAAAAAAGGAAATTGACTACTAAAAAATTGTTTTTTTTGCCTTTTGCTATGTTGTTAAAATTAGTTGGGCACGAATATAAATAAAAAAGCACCCTGATTACTCAGAGTGCTTTAATAAACTAAAAAATGCTTAACCCTTAATTAATTATAAATTAGTTCACGCAATAAGCTGGCAATTTCCCTTCTTTGATCAATTGCAGACTTTTCTGTTTATGTTCCTCAAAATTACCAAAACACAATGCATCCAACATTTCAACTCTTGTCATAAGAGGGCTGTCCAATTCTGCTTTGATCTCTTTTTCGCAACGTTCAACATATTTGATAAAACGTTCCGGAGCCCATATATATTGGGTTTTATGCCAATCAGCTTGAGAACGGTCAACATTAAACTCAATTGGCATTTCTGCACCAAGTTTAATATTCGTTTTAACATCCAACCCTTCGAAACGCTTAGGGATCAACCTGTTATCAAAAATCAACGGTCGACTGATTTTAATAACATGCTTTTTCTTTTTAACATCTACCATAGCCAATCCTTCGATAGTTAAACCCTTTTTTTTAAGGTAACCATACTTCGTCTCAAAACTTTTTAAAATTTCAAACATGATTTTTATGATTTAGTTGGAGCACAAAGATAAATAAATAAATCCTTAATAATGAAACATTTAGATGCTATCTTCTTAAGAAAGCAATTAATTCAATCAAAATTTAGATGAATCTATTTTTAAGGCAGTATTAAAACACAATTTTAGGCCATGAAACGGGTATTTTTTTTAAAATCGCTGATAATCAGCATTTTAACACAAAAAAAAACACTCAAAAATATTTAGATTCAGGTTTGTTAATGCGTCCTTAGTAATATTTAGAACTTTCAAGCAATATTTTTAATCTTGGCTATATCAATTGTTTCATGAAGGATAATTAACCAACTATCAATATTTGTATTTAATTTAGCTATGGCTCTTATACAAGAAAATGCTCAATTTAAATTTTAATTCCAATAATAAGTATATCATCAACCTGCTCCAAATTACCTTTCCATTTTTCAATGGTATCATCCAAAACCTTCTTTTGCTCTTGCATTGATAAATGTGCATTTGACAGAAGCAACTCTTTTAATTGCTGATATTTAAATTTTTTTCCTTTTTCTCCACCAAATTGATCGGCATAACCATCTGTAAAAAGATAAACAATATCATTCTTTAGCAAGTGAATAGTTTGTAACGAAAATGGTTTTAATTCTCCGTGATATATTCCAACAGGTATTTTGTCGGGCTTGTATTCTATTAGTTCATTGTTTCTAATTAACCATAATGGATTGTTGGCAGCAGCAAATTCCAATTCCATTGTATTAAAATCAAAGGCACAAAGAACACAATCCATCCCGTCCTTACTTTCCACTTCGGCACCTTCCGGATTAAGTGCTTTAATAATTTCTCCACGAACATGGTCTAATATTAAATCGGGACCTATAATTTTTTTCTCATTTACAGTTTCACTTAATTTAGAAATGTTTAATAAGCTCATAAAAGCACCGGGTACACCATGCCCAGTACAATCACCGGCAGCTATAAGAAATTTAACTGAAGTTGCACGAACTTGCTTTACATTTTCTGACATGTTGTTTGCATCAACTTTATATGCCCAATAAAAATCTCCACTCACAATGTCTTTTGGTTTGTACAGCACAAAATATTCGGGTAAATTTTTCTTTAATAGAATATCACTAGCCAACAAAGCTCGTTGTATCCGTTTAGCATAATGAATAGAGTCAGTGATTTCTTTATGTGCTTCTTCTACTTTTATTTTTTCTTCTTTTAGTTCTTTAGTTCTAATTTCTACTTTATTTTCTAAAACTACTTTTTCTTTTGTTAGTTTTTTTTCACGAAACTTTATATAACTATAAATACAGAATATTATTATCAAAATACAAGATGCAAAAAACCATTTTGTTTTCCAAAACGGAGGAGTAATAGTGATGCGTATTCCTTCGGAATTACTTGACCATACTCCATCGTTATTGCATGCCTGAATACGCAATGTATATTCTCCCGGATCAAGATTTGTAAATGTGAGAGATCGCGTAGTGCCAATATTGATCCACTCTTCATTAAATCCTTCTAAAATATATTTATATTTATTTTTTGCAGAATTAGTATATTCCAAACCTGCGAAATCGAATGAAAAAAAATAATCTTTATAACTAAGTTTAATTTCTTTTGTAATTAAAATATCTTCTTTAAGCATGTATGGCTTGTTAAGCACACTAAATCCGGTAATTACAAGGTTAGGTGGATTAGGATTATCCGATAGCAAACGGGGATTGAATCGGTTCATTCCTTTTACTCCTCCAAAATAAATATAGCCATCATTTGCTTTAAATGATGAATTGACTTTGAACTCATTACTTTGAACTCCATCATTTACATCATACGATTTAACTTTTCTTGTAGCGGGATTAAATACGCAAATGCCCTTATTAGTGGATAGCCATAAGTTTCCGGCATCATCGTTTTCTATACTTCTGATATTGTTATTGGGTAAGCCATCTTTTTCTGTAAAAGAAACAAATTTTTCTTCTCCTTCTATATAACAGCATAATCCAGATTTTGTACCAATCCATAAAATACCCAAATTATCAATATGTAATGATGTAAGCTTGTTATCAGAAAGTGAATTTGGATTTTCAGGATCGTGTTTGAATCGTTTGCACTTACCCGTAATAGGGTTCAATAAATTGAGGCCGGCATTAGTAGTAGCAACCCATATTTCCCCTTCTTTTGATTCAATAATGGTTGAAATACTGTTTGAAGATATCGATTCCGCATCATTCTCATCATTTAAGAAATACTTAAATTTATCCTGATTTCGTTGAAATAAATTTAATCCACCACCGGTAGGAATAATCCATAAATCTTCATTCTTACAAAGCAATAATTCAGTAACCGTGTTTCCCGAAAGACCTGAAAAATCGTTTGTTATAAATCCAGGCTCATCTTTATAACGATAATGGCGATATTTTTTTGTCAGAGGATTATAACGAAACACCCCCGATCCATTGCTACCGAGCCAAATTTGCCCGTCAATATCCTCAAGTACTGATTGAATGATTGTCTGTTCAGCAGGGGTATTGGGATCAAATTCAGTGTATTCCAGTTTTGTAAATTTGTGTGTGTTCGGATCAAATGAACAAATGCCTCCTGAGGTTGCAATCCATGGTTTATTAGTTCTACTTTTGCTAATTCCCCAAACAGTATTATTGATTAAACTTCCTTGTTCGGAGGAACTATAGTAATAGTGCTCCATTAACTGTTTTCGGGGATCGAAAATATTAACTCCGCCTTGCCATGTCCCACACCATATTAGTCCGCTTTTATCTTCTAACAAACTCAATACAAGATTATCATTTATAGAGTTGCCATCATCCCCAATTTTTTTATAAACAGTGGTTTTAACTGCTTTTTGATTATATGAAATAACACCATTTTCGGCAGTGGCTAACCAAAGTAATCCATTTTTATCTTCCATAAAATCGGTTACTAAACCATAAGGTAATTGTTTACTTAAAAAGCATGAAGTATCACATCAGAATATATCGTTTGAAGATTTAATGAGTTTAAATTAGTGTATTGCGTAAATTTAAGAGTAGATGGATTCCATGAAACAGCGCCATTCCCCCATGTAGCGCACCACAACACACCCTGCTTATCAAAAATTATTTTTGATATATTATTACCTGGCAAAGTATTGGCATTGTTTTTATCATTTCTAAAATTCAACCATTTTCCGGTTTGTTTATTCAAAATAAATATTCCATCATCAGACGTTGCAATAAATAATTGCTTTAACTTATTTTCTGTAATACACATAACACTACTAACATTTTCCGTTTTGCCATTTTGGGGAGGCAAATAAAAATGAGTAAAATGATTTGTTTTTGAGTTAAAACAATCAATTCTTCCATTGTTAAAACCCAGCCACAAAATAGAATCCTTATCTAAATAAAGGCAATGTATATTATTGGAATATATAGAATTCGTATCTTTGGGATCATTCTTAAAAATCCGAAAAGTATAGCCGTCATATCGGTTCAATCCATCAGCAGTTGCAAACCACATAAAACCATTGTAGTCCTGAACAATTGAGCCAACAGAATTTTGTGATAATCCCTGATCAACTGATAAATGACCAAATTTAGCAATCTGCGAAATTAGAAGAGGAGGTTGGCTAATGTGAATTATCACAAACAAAAACAAGGCAACTCGTATTTTCGTCATACTCTTATTCCAATTATAAGTATATCATCCACCTGCTCCAGTTTACTTCCAGGGTTCAATTGTGCTATCAAAACATTCTTTTGCTGTTGCATAGATAAATGTGCATTTGCCAGAAGTAACTCTTTTAATTGCCGGTATTTAAATTTCATTCCTTTTTCTCCACCAAATTGATCGGCATAACCTTCAGTAAATAAATTGACGCTATCGCCAGAAATTAACTGAATTTTATGAGAATGAAACGGGCTTTGTATATCAGAAATACCGATAGGTTGCTTGTAGGAAATAATAGTTTTCAATTCGAGTTCTTAAATTTTGGAATTAATAAACAAAATTAAATCTAGAATAGAAAACAAACCTTGTCGGATAAAATTATTTCAGATAAACTAATCCTGATTTTTCTTTTTAACCATTGTTAAAATAGTAGCAATCGCAACTGTTTCACCGGTTTCATCATATATATCCACTAACCATTTAACAATACCTTTAGCAATATCTTCTTCAGATTTTTTTTCCTGAGCAATTTTCTCCTTACAGGTAAACCGCACACCAATAGTAGTTCCAGGATAAACCGGTTTTACAAAACGACATTCTTCTAATCCATAATTTAATAAAACAGGCCCTTTTTTTGCATCTACAAATAAACCTGCAGCTTTGGAAAGTACAAAATACCCATGCGCTACTCTACCTGTAAAAATGGTACCTTCAAGCGAAGTCGCATCCATGTGAGCGTAAAAATTATCGCCACTTACATTGGCAAAATTTACAATATCGGATTCGCTTACTGTATGTTTTGCAGTGATGATAGTTTCGCCTATTTCCAATTCTTCAAAATAACGTTTGAAAGGATGAATATCCTTTTCGATGTATTTACTACCATATTGGTAATTATTAGTAATATTAGTTAACGTGGTTGGTGAACCTTGAATAGCTGTACGTTGCAAATAATGAAATACGCCACGTTTTCCGCCCATCTCTTCACCGCCCCCCGCGCGCCCCGGGCCACCATGAGTTAACATTGGCATCGGTGAACCATGCCCAGTGCTTTCCTTTACACAATCAGCATTTAAAACTAAAATACGACCATGCATACAAGCTGCACCAATTACAAATTCTTTTGCAATTTTATCATCACCTGTTACAATAGAACAAACGAGAGAACCTTTTCCCATCTTGGCTAATTCAATCGCATCTACGATTGTTTTATAAGGCATTAAGGTACTGATGGGACCAAATGCTTCAATATTATGCACATCCTGATATTTAAAGGGATCTTTATTTAAAAATAAAATTGGCGACATAAATGCTCCCTTATTTTTATCAGCTCCTGTTACATCAAATTTTTCCATATCTCCAAAAACAATTTCTTGTGTTTTGGATAATTGCATTACTTTTTCTGCAACTTCTTTTAACTGGGTTTTGCCTGCTAATGGCCCCATACGAACCCCCTCTATCTGAGGATCGCCAATTAGAGTTTGTGCCAAACGTTTACCCAGTGCTATTTGTACGTCTTCAATTAAATTTTCGGGAACAATAATTCTACGGATGGCAGTACATTTTTGCCCAGCCTTTACAGTGATTTCACGTTGTACTTCTTTAATAAAAATATCGAATTCGGCAGTACCTGGTACTGCGTCTTCCCCCAATACACAGCAGTTCAATGAATCAGCTTCCATAGTGAACGGCACAGCTTCTTCAACTAATCGTGGATGTGATTTTAACATTTTTCCCGTACTTGCAGATCCTGTAAACGTTACAATATCTTGTGAGATAACATGATCAAGAATTCCATTAGCACTCCCACATATTAATTGCAAGGCACCCGGAGGCAAAATACCCGATGCATCGATTTCACGTACAACCGCTTCAGTTAAAAAAGAAGTAACGGTTGCAGGTTTAACAATTGCCGGTACTCCTGCTAATAAATTAACAGCAATTTTTTCCAGCATACCCCAAACAGGAAAATTGAATGCATTGATATGTATTGCAACACCTTCTTTTGGCACACAAATATGATGACCTATGAATGTGCCATTTTTACCAAGCTTTACAGCATCTCCATCTAAACAAAATGTTTCATCAGGAAATTGTCTGCGTAAGCTCGCATAAGTAAATAAATTACCGATACCACCCTCGATATCTATCCAGCTATCGGCTCTAGTCGCGCCTGTTGCCCAACTGACTTTATAAAATTTTTCTTTTTCACCAACAAGATGTAAAGCCAATTTTTTCAACATTAGGCCACGTTCCTGAAAAGTCATTTTCCGTAAGGCCGGTCCGCCCACCTTACGGGCATAATCCATCATCGCAGAGAAATCAAGCCCATTGCTGCTTGCTGTTGCCACTTGTTCACCAGTAATTGCATTATATAAAGCTTGCCCATCACCATCTCCGGCAATCCATTTACCCGATACGTAGTTTTGTAATTTCATACTATATTTTATTATTAACTGTTCAAGATTTCTGTAATTTTCTGAAAGGAAAATTGTGTGATTAAAGATACGAAAAAAAAATAAAATTAGAATTGTATATAGATGTTGTAAGCTGTAGCGTATATTTCACTGAGTTCTTAAATATTTCTCGCAGTTGGCTAAGATTTACTCTGATAAGATGCGCATTTTCTGCGTAAATCTGCGAAAAAAAAACAAAATGTTATTGTCGTATTTGAGCCGGGCTAATCTGTCAGGGAATACTGTTTATCAATTTCTACTTCCGAAAATAGAACTTCCAATGCGAACTAATGTACTTCCATTTTCGATTGCAATAGTATAATCAGAACTCATGCCCATGCTTAGTATTTGAAATGAAGAATAGGAAGATTGACTTTTTTTGTAAAAAACAGTTAATGAATTAAATTCTTTTTTAATTTGATCTTGATCTGCTGTATTCGTAGCCATTCCCATCAAGCCAACAATACTAATGTTTTTTAATTTTTTTAATTCTTCAGAACAAAGTAATTGCTCCACTTCGGAAAAATCCATTCCGAATTTTGTATCTTCATTAGCGATATATACCTGCAACAAACATTTAATAATTCTGTTATTTCTTAGTGCTTGTTTATTGATCTCCTGTAATAATTTTAAACTATCAACAGATTGAATAAGGGATACGAACGGAGCAATGAATTTTACTTTATTGGTTTGTAAATGACCAATTAAATGCCATTGAATATCTTTAGGAAGTTGCTCGTATTTATCAAGTAATTCCTGTACTTTGTTTTCACCAAAAACAAGGTGCCCTGCATTGTAAACGTCCATTAGCTTTTCAACAGGCTGTGTTTTGGTAACAACCACAAGGGTTACACTATCAGGGATGGATGCTGTTATTCTATTTAAATTATCTGCGATCGACATGGTTAGGAATACTGGTATTAAAATTGCCTATTTCAAAACTGCTTAATTACTGATTTTAATTGCAAAAACAATTTACAAATAACTTCACTCACTCAAACTATATATCACCAAACCGCTTCTCATTTTAGGCTCAACCCATGTTGTTTTAGGAGGCATAATATTATTGGTATCAGCAATGTGTTTTAACTGGCTCATTTCAACGGGATATAAACCAAACGCAACTTTGAATTTACCACTATCAACAAGGTTTCTCAATTCTTTCATTCCTTTTATCCCCGCCACAAAACCTATACGTTTGTCAGTTTTAAGATCGTGAATATTTAATTTAGGA
>JAIOQD010000133.1 GCA_021413595.1 Bacteroidota bacterium
TAGTAAGCAAACCATATCCTGCTGATAAAAAATCATATCCGATCCGTTGGATAATTGTTACGGTTTCGGTACTCTCGGCAAACTTGTTTTTGCTCCTCATATTATCTATACAGAGTAAAAGAAACAAATTATAAAAGTGCTGCTTATTTAATTTTAAGTTTTCACAAGATCGAAAATAAAAAAATAAAAAATTGTTAGAACACAAAAACATAAAGTGGGCGTATGCATTAAGTATTTCATTTATTATTATAAATGCAATATGTACTTATTTGGAATTTTATTATTTCAATTTACTTCCGGCTGTGCTTTTAATTATTTTACTTGCCTTCTTCGCATTGGATAAGCTTATTCTGGTAGTTGTATTTCTTACCCCATTGGCTGTAAACCTCCAACACATGGAAGGTGGCTTGGGACTTAGCTTACCTACTGAGCCAATAATTTTTGGCATTATGATTATTTTTATTCTTAAGCAAATACAAAAAAACACGATCAACATTCAGATAATGAAGCATCCCATTACCATTGCTATTATTATCAATTTAATTTGGATTTTTATTACAAGTATTACCAGTGAAATTCCGGTAGTATCATTTAAATTTTTGATTTCGCGCTTGTGGTTTGTAATTGCATTCTATTTTATCGCTACTCAATTGTTTAGGGATTATACCAATATTAAAAGATTTTTTTGGTTATACATTATTTCATTTACCCTAATTATTTTTTATACGTTGTATAATCATTATTTAATGGGATTTGAAGAAGAGCCTGCTAACTATGTGATGTCACCTTTTTATAATGACCATACCATTTACGGGGCAATTCTTGCAATGTTTTTTCCTGCCTTGATATTTTTTATGTTGAATAAAAAATATACTTCAAGCATTAAATTTACTGCATTCTTATTTCTTGTAATTTTTACTATTGCTTTGGTTTTCTCATATACCCGTGCTGCTTGGCTTAGCTTGGTTGTGGCTCTGGTAGCCTATCTTTTCTTATTGCTACGAATTAAGTTCCGCAATTTATTAATTGCATTTTTAGCGGTTAGCGCCATATTAATTACTTATCAAACCGATATTGTAATGAAATTGGAAAAAAACAGGCAAGATGCTTCACAGGATTTTGACAAACATATTGAATCCATTTCCAATATCTCAACAGATGCTTCTAATCTTGAACGATTGAACCGTTGGGGGGCTGCATTTCGTATGTTTGAAGAACGACCATTTTTTGGCTGGGGCCCTGGAACCTATAGTTTTCAATATGCTCCGTTCCAGCATTCGCAGGAAAAAACGATAATCAGTACCAACATGGGCGACAGGGGAAATGCCCATAGTGAATACATTGGGCCATTATGCGAATCCGGTGTATTGGGTACACTCACATTCGTTGCCATTATAATTGCATCCCTCTTTACGGGCTTTAGATTATATTACACTATAACTGATTATGAAACAAAGAGACTGGTTTTAGTGGTCTTACTTGGTTTTATAACTTACATTGTACACGGTGCATTAAATAATTTTTTAGATACAGATAAAGCATCCGTGCCCTTCTGGGGCTTTATTGCAATACTTGTTGCCATAGATGTTTTTCATAAAAACAAAGAAACTGTAGTTGAGGAAGGGGAGATATAGTTGGCTAATGTGGTGTTTTAGCAAAGGCAAAGCAATGCATGTTTAAAATTGGTTTCCTAATGAATTCTTAAGCTAAATAAAGCAATGTCATCAATATAAGGCTTACTTTGTTTGTAATCCGTACAGGTTTTCATTATTAAATTATTTAAACTCTTCATGTCAATATCCGGATTGTTTTTAATTATCTCTTTTAATGAATCGATACCAAAATCTTCGCATTTATCGTTTTCTAATTCAACAAGTCCGTCCGTATAACAAACAATGGTTGTACCTTGAGCAATATTTATAATTCCTTCTTTTATTTTCCCGATTTCATCGAACATTCCTAAGCCTGTACACCCTACTTTTAGAGCGCTTACAGATGATTTTGTTGCAAGGAGTGGCGGATTGTGTGCGGCATTGATATAGGTGAGCGTATGTGTTACCAAATTATATTTGGCAATAAATAGCGTGATAAATTTCTCTCCTTTTGCACTGGCTAAAACTTTAATATTAAGTTCTTGAACAAGTTCAGTTAAGGAAGTAGTATGATTAAATAGTACACGAAGGTTGGCCTGAAAGTTTGACATTAACAACGCAGCATCCACACCATTTCCCGAAACATCTGCAAAACAAAAAGCACATACGTTTTCGTTCAGCCAAATAAAATCATAAAACACACCACCCACCTCCAGGTGAGGTAAGTAAAAGGCGCCAGT
>JAIOQD010000134.1 GCA_021413595.1 Bacteroidota bacterium
ACTTCATATCTGAGCAACTTACTGAACATTTAGGTGAATTATCTGGTATTCTTTTCTTTTTAATGGGCGCAATGACCATTGTTGAGTTGATTGATGCACATGATGGCTTTGATTTAATAACTTCTAATATTACAACAAATAATAAACGTAAATTACTTTGGATCATTTGTATCATCACATTTATTCTTTCTGCCTTACTTGATAATTTAACAACAGCAATAGTAATGGTTTCTCTTTTAAGAAAATTAATTGAAGACCGCAAAGAACGTTTGTTTTTTGTAGGAATGGTTGTAATAGCCGCAAATGCCGGTGGAGCATGGAGTCCGATAGGTGATGTTACAACTACTATGCTTTGGATTGGAGGTCAGGTTACAGCTTCAAATATTATTGTAAAACTTATATTACCAAGCTTAGTTTGTTTAATTGTTCCTCTTTTAATTGTTTCAATTAAATTAAAAGGGAATATTATTTCTCCTCTTTTAACAACCAATAAAACGGGAATAAAATTACCGACAAATGAAAGAAATATTATTTTCTTTACAGGAATAGGAGGTTTAATATTTGTCCCAATTTTTAAAACAATTACACATTTACCTCCATTTATGGGAGTATTATTCGCTCTTGGTGTTTTATGGATTGTAAGTGAAATGATACATGGTAAAAAAGAAGAGGAAGATAAAGATGCATTATCGGTAGTTCGGGCGCTTCAAAAAATTGATGTTCCTAGTATTTTATTTTTTCTTGGAATATTAATTGCTATTTCAGCTTTACAATCAACAGGGCAATTGGCATCACTCGCGCAACTGATGAATGAAAAAATAGGTAATCTGAATATTATTATTCCTTCCATAGGATTGTTGTCAGCTATTGTAGACAACGTACCACTTGTAGCGGCTTCAATGGGAATGTATGATCTAACAACTTATCCTACTGATTCATACATTTGGGAATTTCTAGCCTATTGTGCAGGTACGGGCNTACGGGCGGAAGCATTTTAATCATTGGTTCTGCAGCAGGTGTTGCCGCTATGGGAATGGAAAAAATTGATTTTATATGGTATCTCAAAAAAATTGCATGGTTAGCTGTTATTGGTTATTTTGCAGGAGCTTTGTGTTATATTGCTCAGGAATATTTTTTTCATTCATGAAATTATAATGTAATATTTGAAGAACAATGAAAAAAATCCTTCTCTTATTTTGTTTCTTCGCTTTTGCTGCATTACTGACAGCCCAAAATAAAAATGTTTTAAGGATACCCAAAATAGATTCTACAGAGACAATTGCTCTTGATAAATTCTGGAAATTCCACAATGGAGATGATTCTACCTGGGCTTCCTCTTATTTTAACGATAGCACATGGGAAACAATATATACCAGTTTACAATTTGATGAAAACGATTCAACTGTTTTCAAAGGCATTGCCTGGTTCAGGATTCATATTTACATAGATTCTTCCTTAAAGGATACACCATTAGCCCTATTGGTAAACCAAGACGGTGCTTCACAAATTTTCCTTGATGGTAAACTTATCCATTCGTTGGGAACGGTTTCGACCAATCCAAATACAGAAAAAAAATATAATCCAAACGAAATCCCTCTTACTTTCATTAATGCTACTGTTGGAGAACACATCCTGGCAATACGGTATTCTAATTCGGATTATAAAAAACATTTTGAAAAATACCATATAAACAATCCCGGCTTTACAATCAAAATTGCAAAGCAAGACGATTCCGTAAAAGAAAAATTTATTACCAGAATTATTATTACTTCAATTGCAGTGGCACTAGGAATGTTCTTTTTATCGCTGGGTTTTGTACACCTATTATTTTTTCTTTTTTATAGAAAACACATAACAAATTTATACTATAGCCTATTTGTTTTTTTATTTGGATCCATTTTTTTTATTCCAACAATCAGCTTCAATTTATTTAACCCTGAGCTCGCCATAACACTCAATTATTATTTCTGGTTTTTTCTCAGCTTATTTTTTTATGCCTTGCTTGTGCTTCATTATTCACTTTTTAAAAGGCCTGTCACAAAATATTTTTGGTTCTCTACTTTAATTTTGATCGCATTGCTCATTGCATTGATTTTCCGTAACAACTATTTTACAGAATATTTACTTTTCAGTTTCATTATAAGCACAGTGGTAGCTTCGTTCTTTATGGTAATCAAGTCTATCCGAAAAAAAATAGATGGTGCATGGATCATTGGAACCGGATCCCTTATATTTTTACTTTTCTTAGGATTTATTATTATTGTAATTATGGCCAATACTAATTTTTCAGTTCATTCCATTTTTTTTATCCTTTTGATTTTCCTGGCACTGATAAGTATTCCAGTCTCTATGTCGATATACCTTGCAAGACAATTCGCAATGACGAATAATAATCTTGAGAAAAAACTTGTTGAAGTTGAAAGCCTTTCAGCAAAAAGTATTGAGCAGGAAAAAGAAAAACAGAAAATTTTAGAAACACAAAAAGAAACACTTGAAATCCAGGTAAAAGAACGCACTTCAGAAATTGTTGAGCAAAAAAAGGTAATTGAAGAAAAAAACAAAGACATTACCGATAGTATCAACTATGCAAAAACGATCCAGGAAGCCATCCTTCCTTCAAATGAACTAAAAAGTAAACTTTTCCCTGATTCCTTCATTCTATTTAAGCCAAAAGATATTGTAAGTGGAGACTTTTTTTGGTTTGCTGAAAAGAACAATAAAAAAATTATTGCAGCCTGCGATTGCACAGGACATGGAGTACCTGGCGCTTTGATGAGTATGATAGGTAACAATATACTGAATCAGATTGTGAATGAAAAAGGAATTACTGCTCCCGATAAAATTCTGAATCATCTTCACAAAGAAATCCGAAAAACACTAAAGCAGGAAGAACAAAATGAGGCTAAAGACGGAATGGATATAGCCATTATTACTTTCAATGATCAAACAGAAATTGAATTTGCAGGTGCTCAAAGACCTTTATGGATCGTGAAAAAAATTGACAATAATGGAATTATTGATAATGACACACTCCAACAATTAACAGAAATAAAAGGCGATAAATTTGCTATTGGTGGCTGGCAATCAGAAACAGAGAGAAAATTCACAAATCACAAAATTTCACTATCGAAAGGAGAATGTATCTATATTTCCTCAGATGGCTTCGCTGACCAGTTTAGCGATATAGACAATAAATTAATGACATCCCGATTCAAAGAACTTCTAAAAAGCATACAACAAGAATCCATGTCAGAACAGAGTATTTTCCTCGCTGATTTTATAGAAAAATGGAGAGGGGCACGTGAACAGATCGATGATATATTAGTGATTGGAATACGAATTTAATTTTGGTTCAAAATCTTTCAGTTTCAATGATAAAAAAAATCATTTTATTTATTTTTTTAGCTTCTTCCTATTTATCAGGAGCCCAGGAAACCAATGTTTTTACGATCGATAGCGAAAATGCTTTTGGAGTTGAATTAGATACCTATTGGAAATTTCACGAAGGCGATGACTCATCGTGGGCTAATACGGATTTTGATGATACAACCTGGGATACAATTAACATTGGAAGTCTTGACGATGCAAATTTTAAAGGCATAGGCTGGTTTCGTTTACATTTGCAATTTGACAGTTCTCTGGCATCCTTCCCACTTGCTATTGGCTTATTGCAAGCAAGTGCTTCTGAGATCTATTTTAACGGACAAAAACTTATAAACTTTGGTATAGTAGGTTCAGATCCCGAACTAGAAGAAAGATATTATCCCAATCTAATGCCTGTGGCCTTAAATATTATTCCAGGTAATGAATATGTATTGGCGATCCGTTATTCCAATCATAAATTGGGCTATAACAGGAATATAAATTATGGCAAGGGCTTTCGGGTTTTCCTATTTCCTGCTAACGAACAAATTGTGAATACTTTCAATGAAAGTGTGAACACAGATGTAAAAAGTATCTTCCCTTTTGGGTTTATTATTGCACTTGGTATCGCACACCTTTTCATCTTTTTATTCTACAGGGCAAACAAAAGTAATTTATTTTATTTTTTGTTTGCTTCACTCCTCTCCTTTTATGCCTTAGCGCCTTTTTTTCAGACAAGTGTAAAAGATGCAGCGCTGTTTGATTGGTTTGATAATCTCTCAAGCGAACTAATTCCGGTGTTATTGATAAGCTTGATCATGCTGGTTTATTCTATTTTTTACGAACGGATCCTAAAAGCATTTTGGTTTCTCTTGGTTTTCTTTTGGTTATAGCTGCTATTAATTTTTTCTTTATTTTATTTCAATGGGAATACACCGACAAAATATCATATTTTTTTATTGGCCTGACAATTATAGAAGTTATACGAGTGGTAATAATTGCGCTTGTAAATAAAAAACAAGGGTCTATGATCATTGGTATTGGTGTGGCTATTTTCATATTATTTGTTGCGGCCATCACACTGATACCTAATGATGGAAACTTTTCGGGCTATCTGCCTCAGGTATTGTTCACATTCGCTCTAATGAGTATCCCGGTTTCGATGTCGTTATACTTGGCCAAACAATTTGCAACAACAAATAAGATCCTTAAAAAGAAATTACATGAGGTTGAATTACTTTCAAAAAAGACACTTGAACAAGAGAAAGAAAAACAAAAAATTCTTGAAACTCAAAAGGAAACACTTGAAATACAGGTTAAAGAGAGAACCTCCGAAATTGTAGAGCAAAAAAAAGTAATAGAAGAAAAAAACAAAGACATCACCGACAGCATAAATTATGCAAAAACTATTCAAGATGCTATTCTCCCCACCCAGGAACTCAAACACCATCTTTTTCCCGACTCCTTTATTCTATTTAAACCGAAAGATATTGTAAGTGGTGACTTTTATTGGTTTGCAGAAAAAAACGGAAGAAAATTAATAGCTGCCTGCGATTGCACTGGTCATGGCGTACCTGGGGCATTAATGAGTATGATAGGTAACAACATTCTAAATCAGATCGTGAATGAAAAAGGAATTACTTCTCCCGATGAAATTCTAAATCATCTTAACAAAGAAATACGTAAAACATTAAAGCAGGAAGAACAAAGTGAATCGAAAGATGGAATGGATATTTCACTGATCACTTTTATATCTGATACAGAAATTGAATTTGCAGGTGCGCAAAGACCCTTATGGATAATAAAGGAAGCCCCTCCTAACCTCCCCAAAGGGGATGAATTTCTCCACTCAAAAAACCAGCAAGGTAAGTTGGTAAATAAAGACTCCTCCCCTTTGGGGGAGCTGGGATGGGCTTCTTTAACCGAAATAAAAGGAAATAAATTTGCAATTGGGGGGCCTCAGTCTGAAACCGAACAAAAATTTAAAAAAAATAAAATATCTTTAAAAAAAGGCGATTGCATTTACATTTTCTCTGATGGATATGCCGACCAATTCAGTACTTCAGATGAAAAGCTAATGACAAAAAGATTCAAAGAAGTACTAATAAATATTCAGGAAAAACAAATGGATGCACAGAAAAATTTTCTTGAAGATTTCATTGAAAAATGGAAAGGTAGCAACGAACAAATTGATGATATCCAGCACTTTGGTATCTAAAGAATCACGCAGACCGTTTCCAAGCAATACAAAAGCAAGCACAATTAGCATAATTGCCATTCCGGGAAGAAAAGCTAAATAAGGTGCATCACCAATAATATAACCTCTGTGTGCATTAATCATAGCCCCCCATGATGCAGTTGGCGGTTGAGCTCCAATACCAAGAAAACTTAAACCTGCCTCAATTAATATAGCTGCGGCAAAATTGGCGGCAGAAATCACAATTACCGGCCCCATTACATTTGGTAATATATGTTTCATTATTATCCTAAAATTGGTAAAACACAAGGCTCTTGCGGCTTCAATAAATTCCTTTTCACGCAAACCCATAATTTGCCCACGAATAACGCGAGCTACCTCTACCCACATTGTTAAGCCTACAGCTATAAATACCTGCCAGAAACCCTTTCCTAAGGCCAATGTAATAGCAATAACAAGTAACAGCGTTGGAACAGACCATACCACATTGATGAACCAGGTAATAAGATCATCCACCCTCCCACGGTAATAGCCGGCTAAAGAACCCATCAAAACACCTATTACTACAGAGATAAATACAGCCACAAAACCAACAGAAAAAGATACTCGTGTACCAATTATCAATCGGCTCAGTAGGTCTCTCCCGGCAGGATCAGTACCTAAAATAAATTTTTTGGTAACGATATTGTTCTTCTTTATTTCCTCCTGCAATTCTTTTATTGTCCTTTTTATTTTTCGATTACTGCCAAATTCATAAAACTCTATATAGCCTTTCTCCACTTTACTTTCTATTGTTGTATTATACTGCACGGCATTCACAACATCGGCTATATTAAATTTAAACTCAGTACCTTTTCGTTGATTTTCACCGGTATATTCAAGCAGAATTATATCACTTCCCTCAAAACGGTAATTGGCAAAGGGAATGGAACGGTAATCACTCACTTCTCCAAACATCATTTTATAAAAAAAATTCACACGATGCGTATATTCATTCTTACGATCATTAAGCATTTGCACTTCAAATCCTGGCGGTTTCTTTGAAAGTTCAAGCACCTGATCATTAGCATCAGGTGTAGGATCCGGAGTTATTGTATAACCCAAAACCGCCACCAGCATACACAATACAATTACTATTAAACCAAACATAGCGAGTTTGTTTTTCTTAAAACGCTGCCATGCAATGTAGGTTAATGAATGTGAATAATATGTACCGCCTTTTTTACCCATTCATTTTTATATAAACCTCCTTGCGAATAATAAATTTCCGGTTCAGGCTTATATCTATGTTCTATTAATTAAAAAAATCACAATTCTTTTCTAAAGATGCGCCTAAAAATAATAACAAAAAATCAATAAAGCATTTAATTCCCTTCACATTAAGACCAATATTATAAATGGAAGGATAAAATGGTTTATTTAGAGCCTGTTTACATTTTATTTCAAATTAATTCTATCAATAATTTAATTTTTTAATACAATTAAAAGTTGTGAATAAAAAATTGCATTTTATAGAGAATGTCATCCCGATTGGCTTTTTCGCTAAGAGGAGCTCGTATTCGTTTAGCGGTATTATTGATAAATAACAAGATCCCTCACAAAAGTTAGGGATGACACAGCGGCAGATAGTTCAAAAGAATTGGCAATGGAACACCTCACGCAAAGACGCAAAGACGCCAAGTTTATACAAAACTCATTTTTTGTTCTCTTTGCGCCTTTGCGAGAAAATATGATACGTTAGTTCTGATATGTTTCCACAAATTACTTTATTACAAGAGAAATAAAAAGTCCACTATTTTCAAAAGACTTCTACCTTTGTAAAAGCTATTTATTGAAGGGCAAAACAAAAAATCAACCATTACGAAAACTACTGATAAAATAATTTTAGGCATCGATCCCGGTACCACTGTAATGGGTTATGGGCTAATTCATATCAAAGGCAATAAAATGCATTTGATCGTGATGGGGGTTTTACGTCTTGAAAAAGTGGGAGATCATGCGCTAAAACTTCAAAAAATATTTAACTGCGTGATAGCTCTTATCGATGAGTATAAACCCGATGAATTAGCTATAGAAGCACCATTTTTCGGAAAAAATGTTCAATCGATGCTTAAACTGGGAAGAGCACAAGGTGTGGCAATTGCAGGGGCTTTATCCAAGAATATTCCAATTCAAGAATACGCGCCAAAAAAAATAAAAATGTCTATTACTGGCAATGGTAATGCTTCAAAGGAGCAGGTTGCTGCTATGTTAAAAACACTATTAAACTTTGAAGGGACTCCTGAATTTTTAGATGCTACCGATGGCTTAGCAGCGGCTGTTTGTCACCATTTTCAGAGAAAACCGGGTACTACTCAAAAGACCTATACAGGCTGGAAAGCTTTCTTATCAGAAAATCCGGAAAAGAAGGGGTAATTTAGTCATTGGCCATTAGTCATTGGTAATAGGTAAAACAAACAACTAACCAATGACTAATGACTAAAACCGAGAACGAATCTTTTCAGCCATACTGCTCAGTTCTTCAGCAGATGGTTTCAGTTTAGGCTGGGTAAAATTAATATCATTGGCTGTATTCATTGGTACCAAATGAATGTGAGCATGGGGCACTTCTAATCCAATCACAGCAATACCTATTCTTTTGCAAGTAACAGCCTCCTTTTGAGCTTTTGCAACACCTTTTGCAAATACCATCATTTCCGCCAGATCAGTATCGGGGATATCAAAAATATAATCCACTTCCTTTTTAGGAATAACTAATATATGGCCATGTACAAGAGGGGAAACATCTAAAAAAGCGAAAAATTTTTCGTTTTCTGAAATTTTATGAGAAGGTATCTCACCAT
>JAIOQD010000304.1 GCA_021413595.1 Bacteroidota bacterium
CTACCGAAGGCAGAGAGAAATCATAAATAATTTCCATTTCAGCTAACTCCATGAACTTGTGAAGTGCTTTGTCTTTCAAGAAAGGAAGGTTGTGTAATACTTCTCCGTTTATATTCAGCTCACGGACTTTCGCTAATTCAAGCCAGTTAATTTCAGATGGTAAATTTTCATTCGGGTCGGGTCCAATATCTAAGAAGGTTGCTTTTGTAAAACTAAAAATATCGTTGCCCTCTGTCATACCTAAAAAGAATTGAATCCTCTCATCATTTGTAAAATCCTTGAAAAGAATCCTCTGAATTTCTTTTTGTGGATTCATGTAGTTGTTCTCTTTAAAATGCTTCTCTAATTTTTTTGCGACTTTCTCTGCTATATCAGTTGTTTCTGGCGAAGTGTGGATTATTTGAAGTTGAACTTTGTTGTCTTTAGTTGTTACTTTCTCAAATGTTACTTGTCCTTTGAATTCATTTTTCCCTCTAAACCACGCTTTACTGTAATTGGTAGTTTCACATTTGAAATCTAAAGCGATTCTGTTAGGATTGTTTTCAACCATTTTGAAGTTAGGGTTTCCAATTACTTTATATTTCGGGAAATTCGTTTTGATTACCTCCTGAATATTAAAGTTGTCGGGTATTGCAGAAATCAAAGTTTTGTTTGATTCCCAATCTAAAGTCCTTGTTATAGTTTTTTCTCTGTCTTCTTTGGCTTGCAATTTCTCTTTGAGGAACTCAAACTCATTTGGACTTAACAACGAAGTTGTAAGAATTGGGAATGTACTATCTTCATCAGAATTATTAACGAAGACTCCTTTCATTCTGAGTAACTGCCTTCTCTCTCTGTCTTTGATTGATTCATGTTGCAAAATTGCTCTTAATGATTCTCCAAAGGGAAGGAATCTGTTTATATTTTCATTTATTTTTTCCATTAGTTCCTGAAATTAGAATTAAAATTTTCAACTGAAAGTCAATAATTGTATTTGATTGATAATTGGCAGTAATGTTTTTTGCCAAACCAATCAGTTTAATTAGTTCTTCCTCTTCAAAATTTTCTCTTGAACAAAGTACAAGTGTGTTCTTATCTGTATCTGTCTGCACTCTGATAGGTAGAATGTTTGAAGCCAAATATTGAACCGGCATTATGGTTCCGTTTTTGGGTGTATCGTTATCACTGTTTAATCCTGTATTGAAATATGTGAATTGAATTTCCTTGTTAGGGTATTTGCGTTTTACAAATTCTATTGCGTTGAAAAAGAATTCAATTTTCCTATTGTCAACAAGAAAAATTCCATCATGGTTAAAATCTTTTGGTGCTTCAAGTTTGGATAGTTTTTGTAAAATGTCTTGCGAATCATCATCAACATTATTCAGCCAAAAAATTATTCCCCTGTCAAAAGTTGTTTCAAAATCTGAACGGTTGTTGATTGTCTTTACTCTCATTTCTGATTTCTTAAAAGATTCAATTGCCATTCCCAAATCTCTATAATGGTCTTTGAATTTTTCAACAGGTGCATTAGGATATTTGTCCTTACTGTATTTTACGGAAATTAAGATGTTCTCCAATGTTCTTGAAATCATTGGGCTTTTATAATTAATGTAAGCATCTATGCCGTGTGTTTGCTTCCCATGCTTTTCTGAGTCAATGCTTGGAATATCAAAGTTGCGGACTGGCTGATGCCAACCGATTAAAGCAAGGAATTCTACTACAATGTCCTCACCAATATCACCAATACGTTTTGAAAATTCTCCCATATTCTTTTTATTTATTTCTATTTAATCTCCTTGCTGATAGTTTTTTCCAAATGCTATGAGCTAAATTTATTTCCTTTTGTGTTAAGCCGTAATGTTCTTTCAATATTATTTGATTGGTTATTTTTAAGACTTCTTCAATATCCGTTTTGTCCCGAATTAATTTATCAATTTGAGAAAGCAACTTTGCGTTGTCTTTGTGATAGGGTAACAAAACCTTTTCAGCTTCATTTGGCATTAACTCTAAAACGCCTCCACCGTGGCTTCTTCCGCTTACTTCTGTAAATGCAAGTGATAGCGAATTATAGTAACTGGCTGTAAGTGCATTTATATCCGTTCCTTGTTTTACAAAAACTCGGTGCATTGTGTCTGTTGTGTATGCTCCTGCTTCATTAATTATCAATCGTGGATATAAATTGTTTCTTCTAATAAATAAAGCATCAGAAATTTTCAATGATGGAACTACAAACCAATCCTCTCTAATTCCTGTCTTATAGCCTTTATGAATGCCTAATGTTTCTCCGTGAGCAATGTATTTTACTGCTCCGTTTTTCTTATTGAGATTATGTTTGTCAGGGAATGCAAGTAAATGTGCTTTGGCTTTTGAAAATTTATTTTTCTCCCAATCTTTTTCTGTAAAAATCACACTGTTTACCTGAACACTTCTTCCAACCATTGGTTTTGCGTAGTCGTGTAAGTCGTATTCTTCAACTGTTGTAAGAGGAACAGTAAAAAAATCATTTGAACCTGTTGTTATACCAACTTCAACTTTTGCATATTTCCCAATAGTCGAGATGTTTCTTTTCTTAGCAATGTTTTCTAAAAAATCAATTTCCTCTTGTTCTAAAAAATAGAAAGTCCATTTGTTCGATTTAAAATCAATTTTCTTTTGTGGGCTTTTTAATTTTGCAGTATCAAGCGTTTTCAATTCGCTTGCATCTTTCAATTCAATATGTTCAATGTTGTGTTCTTTACTTCCGTTTTTTTCGCAAAGAAGTAAAACAACTTCTTGTTGAATATCAGGAAAAACAAGCTTTTCAAATGAAATGATATTTATTTTATTGTAGAACTGGGCAATAAATTTTCTCAATTGCAACGCAAATGACACTTGCAGAATTTCTGCTGGCAAAACAAAACCAATTTTTCCGCCTTTGTCCTTTAATAATAGGGAAGAGCCAACAACAAAAGAAACCCACGCATTTGTAAGTTTAGAATAAGTTAAACCTGCTTTTATAAAAATATCACCTGCCTCAACTTGTTGTTTTCTGTCAAAAAATTGATAGCGGATGTATGGCGGATTTCCTACAATTAAATCAAAGCGTTGTAATGTATTGTTGCAATAAGTATGAAAATCATCGTTGATGATTTGTTTGTTTTTCAAAACAATTTTATCCGCTTTTTGAGCTTCAATTTCATCAAATTCAATTGCAGTAATTGATTTGTATTTTGATTTTAATCCCTTCAACTGCTCAAGGAATACGCCATCCCCACAACTCGGCTCAAGTATATCAAAGTCGGTGCTTCCATTAATTCCCCAACGCAAAATAAATTCTGCAATTGGTTCAGGCGTATAAAATCCACCTCTTAATTTTTCTGCTGTTGCGTTTTCAATTAGCTTCATACAATTCTTTGATTAATGGGATTAATGAATCATCACTGCCTAAATCATATAATTTGGCTAATAGCTTTTCTAAAGCAATTTTTTCTCTTGAAAACTGGCTTTGTAATGGAGTTAATGCTCTTTTGTTACCAATGTTTGCATCAATTTTATCTTGAATTTTTATTAGTTCCTTTTGGAGTTCTACAATCTTGTCGTGAAGTGCTTTATCCTTTGCGTTAGCAAAATCAATTTTACGGATAGGCAAATTATTAAGAACTTTTGTTCCTCTTGCAAAATAGTTTCCTCTAAAAATTTCGCCAGTCAAGATTACGAACCATTCTACATATTTAGAGTTTAGAATGGCTTGAATGTAGTATGTTGAATAATCAAACTTATCGGGTAAGGTTATTGCACAATAGCCCGCAGTTCCACCAGAGGTAAATAATGTTCCGTAATTATCAATAGCGTATTTGTCTCCATTTGATAATACACCAAGAATTATTTTTTCTTTCTTTCCTAAAATATTTAAACCCTGTTGTCTTCCGAATCTATGCCATTCATTTTTTGTTGCAGGTTCAGGTTTTATGTCTCTTTTAGGATTGTTTAGAATGGCTTTGTGCTTTTGGCAGTATGCAAAAGCCAACGGATATTTTTTCTGAATTGTTGAAAGAGGAATTACTTCAACTCCCTTTTTTGAATTCTCGTAAGGGTAAATTACTCTTGCGTTTGGCTTAAAAGTTCTGTATGTATTTAAGTTGTCTTCGCCTGATGATGTTTGAAAATAGGGTTTGGTTATTGCCTTTTCAATTTTGTAGTCCACATTCTTTTTTGTGAAGTAGTAATGCTTTGCATCTTCCTTTGTCGGAATGAATATGTAAATTTCGTTTGCACTTGTTTGAATACCATTGAAAATATTATCCTCGCCAACTAAATCAACCAACTTTATACTTTGAGCAGATATTTTAGTATATGCGTTTGTCAGGTCGGGTGGAACTAACACCCAAACTTCATTGTCTAATTGATTTGTCTTTTTGGTGGCGTATTTAACTGCATTAGGTTCTCTTACTTTCCAACTTTTCAAACTCTTTACTTCCGCATATTGGAAAGTCTTTTGAGGCTTTTTGTTTAAGATTAGTAAACAAGTATAAGTTGTTTTGTCTGCAAAAACTTGGTTTGCTCCAAATGAAACAATTGAATGTAAGTAACCTTTGCTTGAAAGTTCTTCTCTTAGTTTTTTACCTGCACCAACTTTTGTAAATTTGCTCGGAATGATATAACCTAAAATTCCATCAGCACTCAATAAGTCCATTCCTTGCTCAACGAAAATATACAGAGGTAATTCAAGCGGAGTAATATTTTTCATATCCTCCGACTTCATATAAGGCGGATTTCCTACAATAACATCAAAACGAAGTTTTGAAAAATCAAATGGATTAATAATTACTTGGTCTTTCTTATTCGTAACTTGTTTTGGATTCAATAAACTGTTACCAAAGAAAATATTTTGCGAAAGGTCAGGTAAAACTGGCTTTGTAGCATTAGTAGAGTTTACATCTTCTCCCTCTAATAGTTTTAATAGTAAACCAAATTTTGTTGCTTCAACTGCATTGTAGTCTTTGTCAACGCCAAAGATGCAATTCAATAGAAGTTCTCTTTTAATTTTGAATGGTAATTTGTATGTGTCGAGGTTAGTTTGAATGAGTTTCGATTTGTCATTTTTTAAATAATAATCAATCAAAATGTCATTCAGCAATTGAAATAGCTCCAGTAAAAATGCCCCCGAACCACA
>JAIOQD010000305.1 GCA_021413595.1 Bacteroidota bacterium
GGATGACAGACAGGGGTAAATGTTCTGTGTACTAAAAAAGCCTTTAAATTTCCAATTATTTGCGTGAGGGATTCCTTCGACAATTGCTCAGGATAAATTCCACGGAAATCCTTTTTCGTTTTTTTCATCGAAAAAGATTGAAGTGGAAAGCCCGACCCTTCCCTTTTCAGGGAAGGGTCGGGCCCAAACAACCTAAATTATAATTATTTATACTCTCCAAACACATTACGCATGGTATCGGCAATTTCACCAAGTGTAGCATAACTTTCAGCAGCAGCTAAAATAGTAGGCATTAAATTTACATCAGCACGTGCATTGGAATCAAGTGTTTTTAATAGGTCTTTCACCTTTTCATTGTCACGTTCAGCTTTCACTTTATTGATCTTATCAATCTGTAGCTGACGAATGGAATCATCAATTGTAAAAACATCTCCAAGAGGTTTTTCTTCTACTGTAAATTTATTTACGCCAACAATTACTTTTTCTCCGGTTTGAATATCGTGTTGATATTTATAGGCGGAAGCAGCAATTTCATTTTGCATAAATCCTTCTTCAATAGCATCAACAGCACCTCCCATTGCATCAATTTGATTAATGTATTCCCATGCAGTAGCTTCTACTTCGTTGGTTAATGCTTCCACAAAATAAGAGCCTGCTAATGGATCTACGGTATCGGTAACGCCACTTTCAAAACCAATTATTTGTTGAGTACGTAATGCAATCCGAGCCGCTTCTTCGGTAGGTAAAGCGATGGCTTCATCAAAACCATTGGTATGTAAACTTTGTGTACCGCCCAATACAGCTGCCATTGCTTGTATGGTAACACGGGTGATGTTATTATGTGGCTGTTGAGCTGTGAGTGTAGAACCTCCGGTTTGTGTGTGAAAACGAAGCATTTGTGCCCGAGGATCGGTTGCTCCTAAGTCTTTTGTAATCTTGGCCCACATCCTTCGTGCAGCACGGAATTTAGCCACCTCTTCAAACATATTATTATGTGCATTGAAGAAAAACGAAAGTCGTTTTGCAAACACATTTATATCCAATCCTTTAGCGATAGCTGCTTTGAGGTATGCTTTACCGTTGGCCAAAGTAAATGCAAGTTCTTGCACTGCTGTGGACCCTGCCTCCCGAATATGATAACAGGAAATAGAAATTGTGTTCCATTTAGGAACTTCCTGTGCGCAATATTCAAAAATATCGGTGATGATGCGCATGCTTGGCTTTGGAGGGTAAATATACGTTCCTCGGGCTGCATACTCTTTTAGTATATCATTTTGAATGGTGCCAGATATTTTTTTTAGATCAGCTCCTTGCTTTTTTGCCAATGCAATATACATTGATAAAAGTATGGATGCAGTGGAATTGATGGTCATGGAAGTGGTAATGTTTTCCAACTTGATCCCATCAAATAAAATTTCGATATCACGCAAGGAATCAATAGCTACACCGGCTTTACCGACTTCTCCATCTGAAAATGCATGGTCGCTATCATAACCAATTTGCGTTGGTAAATCGAATGCAACGGATAAACCTGTGGTGCCCTGGTTCAATAAATAATGATACCGTTTATTAGATTCTTCGGCAGTAGAAAAACCGGCATATTGACGCATGGTCCATAATTTGCTGCGATACATGGTAGATTGAACGCCCCTAGTAAAAGGGTATTCACCGGGTTGTTCGTCAGCAACACTTGTTTTATTATAAACCCGTTTTATTTCAATGTCAGAATCGGTTAAAAATTTTTCTTTACGTTCGTTCTCTTGCATAAATTTTTTTTATTTGTTATCGGTAAAACAGGCAAAAGGTTATACTAAAGCTTTAATGTTATTTAAAATTACTTTAATTTTTTTATTGCTTTTTTATCTTGTATCATTTTCGCATTCTGCGTACTCACTATTTTTTTTCCCGTCTTCGATTCTATTTCTTTGCGTGTATTTC
>JAIOQD010000306.1 GCA_021413595.1 Bacteroidota bacterium
AATACACGTCTCTGGTTTGAAGACGAGCAGCCGTCCGGCTATGCACTGGTGGACGAATACAACAACCTGCTCTTTGACTGTCTGCCAGGGGCAAGTATATAATTGTTTGTTCCCTGAAATTCATCGAATCCCAAATCATCCAATATTTTTTGAACTTCAGGCGTAATGACATACCTCACCGTTCTTCTCTCGTTTACACTTTCAATCCAAAATTCATTTTGGTAGTGGTTTTCGAGAATATCTGACCATCTGAAATTTGCCAAATCGGATCTCCTTGCTCCTGTTAGGAGAGCCAGCCAATAGGCATTTTTAAGCCAGGGCCTATAGAGATTACTTCTTCCACTTGGCGATTGTTTTATACCATTCTCATGAGTGATAATTTTTAATAAATTGTTGAATTCATCTGTAGTCACTTTTTTCATTTTCATTTTCATTTTTTTTAGTTTTAGTTTGTTAATTAATACATGCAATTAAAAAGCATAAAAGTTCTGAAGTCAAGTTTTAGCAGCATTTAAATTATTTTTCGTGAAAAATTTATATGTTTTGTCGTTTTTGTAAGACTTTAAAATCACTACAATTCAGCTACACGCCCCTCTGTTATTGGGACACAAGAACATGTGTTGCTACTTGCCAATTGTTCCTGTGACTGTACGCGATAAGAGATACTTTTTGTAAGAATTCTTATCGTCTTCGTTTTTTAGTTTTCACATCGTGGAGACGGATCATTATTTTTTCAACTAAAACTCGTCTTGTAGCTATTTCGCCTTTATTATCGACTTCACTTAATGATTCTAAAAAGCAGAATATGTTTTTCGCGACATCCGCAGGCTTGCTATTGATGGTAAGTACAGCTCCTCCGAATGATGATGTCCTTTGGTGATTCACTGAGAAGCAATGCAACAATTCAGTCACTTCCATACCGAAAAATTCGACCATTGCATACTCGTTCATCATTCCTGGTGATGGCAAAAAACAAATACTGCCGGTTTCTGGAGAGTCGTGCCATTCTACGAAAAGAAGGGGGAGCTCTTCTAAAACAAATGGAAATATGGAATGCATTTTACCATTAACTCCCATTACGAGCGTAACATAATCTGTTGGGTACTCGATTCGCATTTGTACATACTCTTTATTGAATTCTTTGTTTTGCAAATGCTTCGCGAGTACCAACAGTTTATGTACAGCAAAATTGTTATTTATCATCTCCAAGTCGTTTAATTGTATTTGATAATTCTAAAGCTTGAATATCTCCAACGGAGCTTCCTGCAATGCCTTTAACGGAACTGAACATGTGGGATGTATTTAAAAGCACTTTTTCAATTTGTTTCTGCCGTTTTTTCCAGATACTTTCCATTGCTCTTTTTTCGCTATTCAAGTCATCCTGCATTTGCGTGAAACCTTCAACTATGGCTTCAACTTGCATCCGGAATTCGTTCCCGGTCAAAAAGTCGTATAGCATTTGCATCTTCTCTCCTTTATTTTCCTGAGAAACAGAGTAGGTGTCCAATTGAATAACGGCTTCCCTAAGCACAAAACAAATACCTTTAAACTCCTCAATTGAGCACACCCAAATCCCTTCTATTAAGGTCATTCTATCTATCCCTTTTGGCATAGCGTCAGAGACTAAAATTCCATGGTTAGCCCCTCGGATAAGCATATCTCCTTTGAATTTCTCAATCCACGAATTCTGGAACTCCTTTGTGTTTTTACTTTCATAATAGATTGTACCACAATTTTGTCGAGCTCTGGAATTTATTATCTGTAAGCAATCGGCTCCACGTGCACCTTTTTTAATTTCCTCTATTTCGTCTAAAGGAAAATTGTTTCTTAAAAAAGTCTCAATAGCAATCTCTTGAATCTCGCCTTGAATTTGCATACTTCCCTGTTCTGCTTTTCTCTGAGCCTCTTTCAATTGATTTTTTAATTGATCGATCACATGTTCCTTTTCCTGTACCTTTCGCAGATTCTTATCATCTAGTTCCTTTCTTATCTTTTCTTTTTCAGAAATGATGAGCTGCGTCAGCTTCTGCTCCGATTCAGCTTCAATTTTTTCTTTTAATTCATCCTTCTCCCTGCGCGCACGTTCCAGCTCTGCCTTTGTCCGGTTGAGATCCCGAACTTGCTCTACTTTTTGGGCAAGTTCTTCCTTATAAGAAGACAATTCTTCGTTTTTTTCCGCTGTTATCTTTTCCGTGATTGTTTTCCTGAGGCGTAGTTCGAGGTCTTTCTTTTCATCGGCACTTTTTTGACCGAATTCCTTTTTAATTTCTTCTGAGAGTTTGGCATAAACAATCTCATTAACGTTCATCTCTGTGCCGCAATTAGGGCATTCGATATTGTTTGTTTCTTTTTTCATAGTTTTATGTATTAAGCTGCGTTTTTAAATTTTAATTTTTTAATTACCTTTTTTTCAGTACTGTTTTTAGTCCTTACCGGAATTGTCTTTCCTGCGTTTTCGGCCTCTTTGTATAAAACAAATTGATAGATATTATTGGCCAACTCGTCCGGTGTAGCATTATCTCCAAGCGCTTTGCCCAAGTAAATCGGACTATGGTAACCAGGAACAAATAAGGAGAATAGTTCATCGCCTGAAAGATTAAAATATACTGCTGCTCCGGTTAATGCATTAAGTTTCTCTTCCACGGTAAGAGCGACAAAACCATCAGCACCTATGAACCATTGTTTGGGAGCAATTTGAACCAAGTGCTCCAGAGCCCAGTAAAAATGGTCGATGCCACATCCTCCTCTTGTGGCAGAATATTTTTTTCCCTTTTTAAAGAGCATAGCTCTCATATGTTCTATTCCAATATGTCTCGCTAATTTTAATAGGCGATTCAAATACATGTTTTTTGTTTTCATAGTTTAAATTTTAAAGTGTTAGTAATTATTAATTCAGAAAAATTGCATTCGCGGAAACAATGCTTTCCATTTCAAGTTTCGTTACAAACTCAATGATGTTGATAGCAATATCGAAGTGTGTAGAGTTGTTGTTTAGTATTTTGCCACCGAAACGCTCAAGGTTTTGCCTGCCGGGCATAATCATATGAAGCACCGCTGCCTCACTGATTCCAAAAAATGCCGTTAGTGATGTTTCAAACCTTTGTTCCTTATCCTTTTTCCAAGCAGGCTCCCCTTCTGCTGTGACGTGCCACTCATCAGGAAAAATATATAATAGCTCTTGCACCACATATCTGAAGAAGGGCTCGATATATTGGAAGGAACCATCTTCATATCGAATTAATTTTGGTTTGTCTACTATTGTATGAGGTTCGGTGTGTAGCTCATTGCCGAATAAATGTTGCGCCAAGTGCACAAGCCTGTCTGTATTTATTTTTTGAATTTTCATGTGTGTTATTTTTTTAGTTAAATTTTTTCTTGCTATTTATTTTTATTGATTGTTTTCTTATTTCACTAGGGTGCTCGACCGAAAAACATTTGCTGAAACATAAAAGCTTTAAGAATTTCTAACGAGCTTACTCAAGTGGAATTAGCCGAAAAGAGTGGAATTGATACGCGCACTATTCAGAGGATTGAAGGAGGCGAGTTTGCTGCTACACTTCACACATTGTTTGCACTTGCTACAGTGTTTAATATATCAGCCAGTGAATTACTTAATGGCATTGAACTTAAAAAGAAAAGAACTGCAAAATTAAGTAGTAAGTAATGGGCTATTAATCTTAAAATGCTGTGTAATTAGCTATTTGTGGGTTATTTAAAGGGGAGGAGTTGCAAATGAGTTCAACTACTTTTTCTGTTTGTAATTAATTTCCACAATCATATCGTGTATCTCAATCTCGAAAGCTTCTGCAAGTTTGTAGCACCAAAAGAGTGTTGGGCTTATTTCGCCCCTTTCTAAGCGAGAAATGTTTTGATAATTATTACCAACCTTGGAAGCTAGATCCGCCTGTGACAATTGTAATTCAAGCCTTTTCTTCTTCACATATAGCCCAAACTGCTTATCAAAATATTTACTGACCTTCGGTTTTGTCATAATAAAACCAAGGTCAGTAAATAAATAATAAACAAACTAACCGCATACGGTTAGTTTGTTTATATTTGTATAAATTAAAAATAACCCTAAATCAAAATGAAAAAAATATTACTTACATCATTACTTGCGGTATTTGCCGTTCTAATTGGTATCGCACAACCTATCATCAGTTCGTTTTCGCCAACAACTGGCGCAGTAGGAACAATCGTATCAATTACCGGAACTAATTTTAACACAACACCTACTAATAATATTGTATTCTTTGGTGCTACTATGGCTACAGTTTCTGCTGCGACTGCAACACAACTTACAGTTACTGTTCCTTCTGGGGCAACTTATCAATATATTTCAGTTACCAATCTTAGTAACAACTTAACGGCCTACTCATTACAACCATTTAATATTACATTTCCTTGCGGTGGTGTAATTGATTCAAATGCTTTTGCACCTGAAGTAGATTTAAGCGCGGGTGCAGGTGTTAATCCTGTAGGCATTCTAATAGCAGATATAGATGGGGATGGTAAATCAGATATTATTAAAGGAATAGAATCATCAAATGTTGCGTTTTCAATTTTAAGAAATACCAGTACTGGTGGGGGCGTTTCGTTTGCATCTAAGGTGGATTTTAATTCAGTAAATACATGTGAAGGCCTTTCATTTGGTGACGTGGACGGTGACGGCAAACCTGATATTATTACAGCAGGCAATAATAAAGTTTCCGTTTTTAAAAACATGAGCACAATTGGAACCATCGCTTTTGCTACTAATTTAGATTTTACAACAGGACAAAATGGTTCTAGTTTTGGTATTGTTATAGTTGATTTAGATGGAGATGGTAAGCCGGATATTGCCTCGGTAAATGAATCAAATAACTCGGTTTCAGTACTAAGAAACACAAGCACCGGAAGCGTTATCTCTTTTGCTCCCAAAACGGATTTTTCAACAGGAGCAGGACCTCACTATATTGCTAATGGTGATATAGACGGAGATGGTAAATTTGACCTTGCTATTTCTAATATTAATGGTAATACGATTTCTGTATTAAAAAATACAAGTATCAGTGGCACTATTTCCTTTGCATCAAAAGTTGATTTCGCAACTGCTCCAATGCCTTATAATATTGTAATTGGTGATTTAAATGGCGATAATAAACTCGACCTCGTGGTAACTTCTTATTCTGGTGATACAATTTCTGTGTTTAAAAACACAAGTTCTGTTGGAACAATTTCGCTTGCTCCAAAAGTTGATTTTGTAGTTCCGAATGCCACGGGCTATTGTTCAATAGCTGATTTGGATGGTGATGACAAGCTTGATATTGCTACCTTATGGAATGGAGGGGCGTTTGTCCTCTTTGACTCTCTAATAGTATTAAAAAATATTAGTACCAGCGGGATTATTTCTTTCGCGCCTTATGTTGGTTTTCCATTGGAACCATACAGCGTAGTGGGTGTTGCGGCAGGTGATTTAAATGGGGATGGTAAGCCAGACCTTGCTGTAACTGGCTATCTTGCTCCAGGAGTTTCTGTGTTAAAGAATACGGCATTTGCACCGGCACCAAAAATTTGTATGGTAACGGTAGATAGCGCATCAATGCATAATATTATTTATTGGGATAAAACATCATACACTAATGTCAATTCATTTATTGTTTATCGTGAAACCATTTCTAATACTTACAAAAGAATTGGAGCCGTTTCAATGGATTCATTGAGCTTGTTCATTGATACTGTAAGTCAACTTTACTTCCCGTTTACTGGTAACCCCAATTCAGGAACATATCGCTATAAATTACAAATACGCGATACATGCGGAAATTATAGCCTTTTGAGCAAGTATCACAACACAATCTATGTAACTCAAACAGGTGGTACATTTAATTGGAATGGTTACCAGATAGAAGGAGAAGCAACTCCCATTCCTGAATTGACAGCTTATTATTTATGGAGAGATGATAATAGTACCGGTAACTGGGCTATTGTAAATGGTGTTTCCGGTTCTCAATTAACTATCACTGATCCAAATTACGCATCATATCCAAATGCAAGATGGCGTATAGAAACAGTTTGGAGCATTAGTTGTACTCCAACACGAGCAGTTAATTCCAGCCGTTCAAACATAAAAGGGAATATGATAACTACTGGTGTATCGATTGTGAATGGACATACAACTGAGATTTCTATTTATCCAAACCCTGCAAACAATACCATTACAGTAACAATGAATTCGTCCATTGAAAAAAACATTTCAGTTGAACTACTTGATTTGCTTGGTAATGTTATTATGAAAACAAATAAAGAAATTCTAAAAGGAGATAATCATTGTCAATTAAACATTAGCGACATAGCTACTGGTTTCTATTTTATTCGAGCGGATAATTTTGTGAAGAAAATCCAAATAATAAAATAAGCACCTGCAGAAAAATATAAATTACAAAGTCGGCCTGCAAGGAATTGTAGTTAAGATATGGCTATGACTAAAATCAAGTTCATTGTATGAAAATTTAAATAAGTAAGATGCTTTACCTGTCCCCATTCAGATTAGAAGACTTGACTGAAATTTTCCCGCATTCATTCCGTATAAAGCTACTGGTATGTAATGCGGGGTTTCATGCTGTTTATATGGATGAATACAAGCAAGCAAAACAGTTTGAATGTTTGAATCGCGATGCAAGTATAAAAGAAATCATCGAAGTCATTGATGCAAATGAATTAAGTCTTTATGAATATGAGATTCAAACAGACGAAATATCAATAAAAACAGTAGCCTCATCCAATTGTGATATACTCGTTCGTTTTGCGGGTAAAGATGACAAAGAATTATATCACGCTACGTTACTTGATAAATGGCGTTCTTCCATCGATTATAAATACGCAGACGTAAATAAATTCGATCCCGGAATCTTATACGATGTTTCAGAACCTTTACCAAAAAAGGTTTTTGAGACCCAAAGCGATTTTTTCCTTACCTGCTTTTTGTGTGATGAACAGAATGAAGAATGTTGCGAGAATGACGGAAAATGGATACCGAAAAATCGGATTTATTATTTAGCGTGATGTATCTATTTCCTAATTATGTTCCTAGTATTGGTAAAACCAAATTAATTAATTTCTTCATAACTATATTCCTTTTGAAGGTTTCTTAAGGAAGTATCAAAAGCAAGTCCCAAGAGGCAAATCTTTTTAT
>JAIOQD010000060.1 GCA_021413595.1 Bacteroidota bacterium
AGGGGTATATATCAAAGCAATGGAAGTATGTCAGTACAACTCTGATATTGTTTTTGCGGGATATTATGCACAAGATTCTACAAAAGGTGGAGTGTTTTATTCAATGGATGCTGGCAGCAACTGGAATCAATTGTTAATTGAGGCTTCAACAGTAGGACAGGATGTGGATGTAAGAGATATTATTTTTAATATTGAAGGGTTGGATACTGTTGCATACATTGGAGTTGAATACGATTTGGCTCACCCTCAAGGGAAAAGCGTTTACAGAGCAGTGAAAAATGGATTAGTGTGGACTGTTGCTCAAAATTTTGATGCAGCAAACACAACTGTAGGTTATCAGATTACAGCTACCATCAACGATTTATATAGAAGTGCAACAGGTGATACTTTATATGCTTGCGGTACCGATGCAGGACTTAATGAACCACATGTTTATTCCAAATCAATAAGTGGTACCAATAAATGGGATGCAATAACCGTAGTAGGCTTTCCATATTCAACAGGTACTGTTGGGAAGGCGATTACTGTAGGGCATGATACTGCGTATTGTGCAGTTGACAATGAAATTTATTATTTCCCTTTAAATGACTCTTCTTGGACTTTAGGTTATTCGTATCCTATAGGAAATGAAATCAACTTTCTTTATTTTGACGAATTATTAGTTGGTGCAGGTACCGGCCTTTACAAACAAAGTATTAATGGCAATTTGGTTTCAGTTATCGAAAAAAATAAAAAAGGGATAATTAATAATATATTATTCTATCCTAATCCAATAAAAAATACAGCAACAATATCCTATACAATCTATTCCAACGAACATATTTTGCTTTCATTATATGATGTTACAGGTCGTGAAATAAAAACAATTGTAAACGAAAACAAAGCCCCTGGAGCGTATAAAATAAATATAAATACAGAGCAATTAGCAAAAGGGATATACATTGTCAAACTTATTTCGGGAAAAGAAGTTTCTTTTCAGGAAGTTGTGATAGAATAAAACTGAACGAAATTAATTTTACTGCTATTAACCCTAAATAAGAGTGAGTAACAGTAAATTAACAAGAAAAATTTATAATATATAAATCAACTAAGAACATAAAGCTTAGTGATAAACAAGAAATATGAGCGCAATTCAAACTGTTCCTTTAAACTGGTATCTATTATTAAGCACAGTATTATTCACCATTGGTGTGTTAGGTGTGCTGTTTAGACGCAATGCCATCATTATTTTTATGTCGATAGAATTAATGTTGAACGCTGTGAATTTATTATTGGTTGCATTTTCAAGCTATTTGTCGGATGCGAAAGGACAAGTATTCGTTTTCTTTATTATGGCTGTGGCGGCCGCTGAAGTAGCAGTAGGACTGGCCATTTTGATGATGGTGTATAGGAACACAAAATCATCAGATATTAATATTTTGAATAAATTGAAGTGGTAAAAAATAATTAAGCACTTGTACAATTGCTTACTGAAAAATTGAAAGATTTATGATTAAATTAGTTTGGTTAGTTCCATTGCTTCCACTGATCGGTTTTTTGATCATTGGATTGTTCGGAAAAAAATTATCGAAAGGATTAGTTAGTATTATTGGTTGTGGCTCAATATTGGGAGCATTTGCAATATCATTGGGGATATTCTTTGAATTGATTGGTCAGACTGAAAAATCAATTACCATTGACCTTTTCAGTTGGATCAGCGCTGGCAAACTCTCCATTCCATTCTCCTTTTTAATTGATCCGCTTTCTTCCTTATTTTTATTGATCATCACCGGCATCGGGTTCTTGATCCACCTTTACTCAACGGGCTACATGAGCCACGATGAAGGCTTTTCCCGCTTCTTTGCGTATTTGAATTTGTTCATCTTTTTTATGTTATTATTAGTATTGGGCTCTAACTACCTGATTATGTTCGTTGGTTGGGAAGGTGTTGGATTGTGCTCTTATTTATTGATCGGTTTTTGGTTTAAAAATACGGCTTACAACAATGCTGCTAAAAAAGCTTTTGTAATGAACCGTATTGGTGATTTAGGCTTTTTATTAGGCATCATCTTAATATACGTAACCTTTGGAAGTATTGGATATCACGATGTATTTTTAATTGCTAAAAATTTCACTTCCGGTAATCCGGCATTAACAGCAATTACATTATTATTATTTGTTGGAGCCATCGGTAAAAGCGCTCAGCTTCCTTTATACACTTGGTTGCCTGATGCAATGGCTGGCCCAACTCCGGTATCAGCTTTAATACACGCTGCAACAATGGTTACAGCAGGTATATA
>JAIOQD010000307.1 GCA_021413595.1 Bacteroidota bacterium
CAGCTGCGAAACCAAGTCCAAATGGAATAATCCTACTTGTAATACTGGTATATACAGCTATTTTTCCTTGCTTTAGCATTATCTGCAACTGAACTTCCATGCCGGCAACAAACAAAAGCATAACTACCGCTAAGCTAGTAATGCCATCCATTGCAACTTGAGCCGCACCTGACTTGGGGAAAATATAATTACATAATTCGGGGCTTATGGTTCCAAAAACGGTGGGGCCTAAAATAATTCCCAACAATATTTCACCCATCACAAGTGGCATTTTTATTTTTTTACCAAGCTCCGAGAAAATGCGGGCCAATATTAAAATACCACCGATACTGGCAAGCAATATTACAATGTCATTATGTACTAATTTCAGCATATAAACTTTATACCCTTGAATGAACTATTAATAAATTGCAAGGCAAATGAGCTAAAATATATTCAATGTCATGCGTAAAGATCCGATCCAATAAGTTCAAATGTGTATCAGGCGAATTTATTACCAATAAATCGGCCTTTCTGTCTTTTGCATATTTGCTGATAGCATAACCAGGTTTTCCTTTAATACTTTTATTTATTACATTAACGCCACTTGTGTCACATTTTTCAATTATTGAATGAATACTTTCCTCCATTTCTTCATTCATATTTTTCTTGATCTCTTTTGCCTCCGGTGCAGTGCTGTCATCTGCTATCGCCATGGCAAGGCCAGGTACATTCATTTCGTTAACAATGGTAACATCTTTTACTTTTAGATGTTTTGCAACATAAAAGGCAGTGCTTATAGTATGAATCGTTTTGGTGTTTTCTACACCGTTCACTACAATTTTTTTATACTTTCGAAGCTGTTCTGAAGGATTAGTAAGTAATAACACCGAACATTTTGCTTTACGGCTTATGTTCCTTGCAATTGACCCAAGATAAAATTTGAGTACATTTTCCTTTTCAAGAGCTCCAAGCACTAACAGATCAACCATATTGAGTTTACACAACTTTAATATGGTTTCTACTGTATCTCCTTCCATCCAGATAACACGGTAGTGGCTGTCATCCATACCAACCTTATTCATCAGCTCAACAAAGTGCTGTTCTTTTTCACTTGTTTTTTCGCCAATGTGAATCAGTATTAATGAAGCATTAAAAACCTCTGACAAAAGTTTCGCTTCTGCTAATACATGTAAGCAACGCGGGGAAAAGGAAACAGCTACTGCAATGGTCTCAAAGGGATAAGAGGGCCGTTTTTTTAATTTACTTAAATCCATTGGAGTAAAAGAAATTGATTTGGGTTGTAAAGATATGAAATATCATTGTAAACCGTAAGCCAGTATTGAACCACACTCCAATTTATATCCTGTATAAACAATAGTTCCCTAGTTTTTTAGTTTCAAGGCTAAAGCCCAATATGGTAACAATGCAACCTTATAGATTCAAGAGCTTTAGTTTCCGCTAAAAAAAAACGAATATTGACGAAAATAATTCCACCAAACTTCTGCTTCATTTGGTTCGCAAAGGGCAAATAATTTATTGTCATTTTTCTACTTCCTTATTGGGAAATTAACATTCGAATTTGTTAATCACGATCACAGATAATTAGCCGGTTTGGCTATGTGTTTTTTTGTATATTGCTTAAATTATCTATTCATTTTAATATGTTCGTATTATTGTTTTTTCTGGCACACTGGTTTTTATCACTGTTTTGTCAGACATTTTTTTTGCACCGCTATTCCTCTCATAAAATGTTTTTTATGAATGGATTTTGGGAACGTTTTTTTTACTTTTTAACGTTCATCACTCAGGGGGCATCATTTCTGAATCCAAGGGCATACGCTATTATGCACCGCATGCATCATGCATACAGTGACACAGAGAAAGATCCTCACTCTCCCCATTTTTTTGCTGACGTTTGGCAGATGACAATGAAAACAAAAGATATTTATTTAAACTATGTTAAATATCGCGTGGAACCTGAAAAAGCTTTTCGTGGTAACTATCCTGAATGGAAGCTGTTGGATAAAATTGGCGATATGTGGTTGGTACGGATTTTATTCATCTTGGTATATGTTTTATTTTATCTGAAATTTGTTTCCTCATGGTGGTTGTTCCTGTTGCTGCCTATTCATATTTTTATGGGACCTATACATGGCGCTATTGTTAATTGGTGTGGACATAAGTATGGATATTCAAATTACGACAATGAGGATCATAGTAAGAACACACTGCCAATAGATATTTTTTTGATGGGTGAATTAATGCAAAACAATCACCATAAAAGTCCTAACAGCATTAATTTCGCTAAAAAATGGTATGAGTTTGATCCAACATTCTTCGTTATAATATTTCTAAATCAAATAGGTATAATTAAAATACGAAAATTATGAGCCAGCTTGTACTTCTTCCTCTTATAGGATTTATAGCCGTTAGTATAATTATGATATTAGTATGGTTTTGGGCGAGAAAAATTGGCAATGCAGGTATTGTAGATATTTTTTGGGCTTATAATTTCCCGGTTATTGCAATAATTTATTTTTTTTTAGGAGAAGGATATTATGAACGAAAGCTTATTGTATTAATAATGGTTTGTGTGTGGGGTGCAAGACTTGGAACATATCTATTTGTGCGTGTTTTGAGTCATATCAAAGAAGAGGATGGGCGATACAAACAGCTTCGGGCTGAATGGGCTCCTATTTCAAATACGAAGTTTTTTTGGTTCTTTCAAATGCAGGCTTTTTCCAATGTTTTTTTATCCATTCCTTTTTTATTAGTCTCGATAAACCCCAATCCCGAATTTAGTTTGTTAGAAAAAATCGGAACACTCTTATGGCTCGTTTCTATTTGTGGGGAAACACTGGCAGACAGGCAACTGCAAGGATTTAAAACAAATCCTGAAAATAAAGGAAAAGTTTGTAGCGCTGGATTATGGAATTATTCACGCCATCCCAATTACTTTTTTGAATGGATGATATGGGTTAGTTATTTCATTTTTACTCTTTCATCTCCATACGGATGGGTCTCAATTATTTGTCCTCTTTCGATACTTTTTTTATTATTTAAGGTAACCGGCATACCGATGACAGAAGAGCAAGCCTTACGTTCCAAAGGAGATGCATATACGAAGTACCAGCTTACTACAAGCGCATTCGTTCCTTGGTTTAAAAAAAAATAAGCAATTAAATCAGCAAACAATTTTCTGAAAAATCCAAAATCATAAGTTAAGTAATGTGGTATAATTCATTATTAGAGAATAACAAGATCCCTGATATCCCTTATTCGTAAAGCTATTCGCGGATATAAGACCAAACAATACAAATCGCTAAAAGTAGGTGATATTTTATACTGAAACCCTGATTAACGTCCTATCTAAGCAACTGCACAAATCCTCTTGTACTGGTTTCTTTACCATCATTGCCCATACCGGTTAGTACATAAAAGTAAACCCCTACTTTACACGTAAGCCCACTTGTTGTGCGTCCATTCCAGCCTTCATTTAACTTTGTTAACTCATTTACTAAAATACCCCAACGGTCGTATATTTTACAATTAATTGTTGCCATATTTTGAGATGCAATTTTAAAAATATCATTTACTCCATCATCGTTAGGAGAAAACACAGTAGGTGCTGTAAGTACACCCGTGGTTAAAGGCAATGGAGGTTGGGTAAGTAAGCGAAATACTGCAACCACTGTATCCTGCTGACTAAAGGAAACAGACACTGAATCAACCAAAGTTGAAGGTAAAAGAATATGGTTTTGAGATTCCCAATGATCGAATACGTAACCTACATTTGCACTGGCTCTGAAAACCGTTTGCATACCTCCAAAATAAGGAGCCTGAAACATATATGAAGGAGGTGTTATGCTGTTTATCTTAACAGTACCACCACCAACAGGAACTACATCAACCGATACGATATACGGCCCCGACAATGAATAACAATCA
>JAIOQD010000068.1 GCA_021413595.1 Bacteroidota bacterium
CAAAACTTTTCTTCTAACAATTTTTGTTCAATTGTGGTTTGTATCGATTCAAAAGGACCATGTTTTTTTGAGAACTCCCAAAGAGTATTTTTGTCATTAAATGATATGGCTAAAAACTTCACTTTTTTGTTTTCATAAAGCTGATGTAATTGATTAATGGAAGGTATTTCAGCGATGCATGTGGCACAGTTTATAAACCAAAAATGTATAAAAATAACATTGCCTTTCAGCTCTTCAATTGTAAATTTTTCATCATCAAGTTTTTTCAGTTGCTCGTTTGGGAAAGTGCAACCTTTTAGGTTTAAAAGTATTTTATGGTTGATTTCCAATGCTGAATCTATCGAAATAATACCACGGGCTTTCAACTGCTCCCACTCACTACTTGCACGTTGTTGGCAGTCTTTAAAACATTGGTTTTGTGCCTGTATTTTAAAAACACTTAAAATGAGTATAATGACCAGTGAAATTTTTAGTTTCATAATAAATAATTTGAATTAGGTAATAATGATATAAACGATGCTGCTTTATGATGCTGCTTTATATTACAACGTTGCTCTCAATCAGAGCTTATCGAAGGTGTGTGGCTCAGCTAATATACTTCAACAGCTTCAGTATGACGTTCGCACGATAGAGCTTGAGTTCAGATAAAACGATTATAAGCTATTGCCTAATTCAGGAAATAATTTTATAAAACAGCCCTGTCTCATCGTTTATGGGACAGGGCTGTTTTTATAAATAAAATTTTTAGGCGAATTTTTTCTCAAATGCCTGCATTACTTCAACCAATGCATTTACACTTTCCAGTGGAAGCGCATTGTATAACGAAGCACGGTACCCGCCTACATCACGGTGCCCACGTAAGCCGCTTAAATTAGCTTCTTTGGTTAATTTATCAAACTCAACTTCCAATTCGGGTTTGTGCAGAATAAAAGTAACATTCATATTTGAACGGTCTTCTTTTGCAGTAGTACCAATGAACATAGAGTTGCGGTCAATTTCATTATACAAGGTATCTGCTTTTTGCTGATTTATTTTTTCGATCCATGCAATACCACCGTTTTTCTTTAACCATCTCAATGTTAACATGGAAACATAGATCGGGAAAACGGGTGGAGTATTATACATACTCTCACCTTTTATATGTACCTGATAATCCAGCATTGAAAGCATTTTACGCCCTGTTTTACCTAAAATGTCTTCACGAACAGCTACCATTGTGGCACCGGCAGGTCCCATATTTTTTTGTGCTCCAGCATAGATCAATGCAAAATCATTACCATTTACTTTGCGACTAAAAATATCACTGCTCAAATCACAAACCAATGGTACAGCTGTTTTGGGGAATTCTTTTATTTGAGTTCCGTAAATAGTATTGTTTGACGTGATGTGCAAATAGTCTAAATTGGCAGGTATTTCATAGCCTTTAGGTATATAACTAAATTTTTTATCTTCCGATGAAGCAACAACTACTGTATTACCAATGATTTTGGCTTCTTTAATGGCTTTACTTGCCCAAACACCAGTATTTACATAGCCGGCAGTGCCATCAGTACGTAGTAAATTACAGGGAGCCATTGCAAACTGTAAACTTGCACCACCACCGAGGAATAAAACCTGATACCCGTCTTTTAACTCCAGCAATTCTTTTACCAATGCTTTAGATTCATCCATCACAGCTTCAAAATTTTTGCTGCGATGAGAAATTTCAAGTAAGGAGAGATTTAGATTATCAAAATTGATACAAGCATCAGCAGCCTGTTGTAATACTTCAGCAGGTAATATTCCCGGACCTGCACTAAAATTGTGAATTTTTGTCATATTTATAGTGGAATTTGTCATCTGTGTTTCATTTTATTTAATGCGAAATTAACGATTATTTGAAAGGAAAAAGGAAAAGCAGGAATAATAATTTAGAAGTTTTTTTCTGGAAGAAAACATAGAGAGTCTCTACAAAAAAATGAATACCTTTGGCATTCATTTCAACCCTTAGTTAAAAGAGATGTCAGATACTTTACCTGAAAAAATTGTGAATAAAATGCTTGACACTGATTGGTTCAGCCAATGGTTAGGTATTGAGCGTGTTGAAGTCAAGCAAGGTTATTGTGTTTTGCGAATGACCATCCGTAAAGAAATGTTGAATGGTTTTGCAATAGCCCATGGTGGAATCACATATTCATTGGCAGATAGCGCTCTGGCTTTTGCATCTAATTCACATGGAAGAATGAGCGTTTCTGTTGAAACAAGTATTTCACATATTGTATCGTTGAAAGAAGGTGATGTCATTACTGCTGTTGCAGAAGAAGTAAGTATTTCAAATAAAATTGGGATTTACGAGGTAAAAGTAAAGAAGGTTACTAATGACGAATCGGAACGAATTTACGAAACTGGAAGAGGCACTAATAAGAAAGGTAAAAATGATAACATTGTTGCACTTTTTAAAGGGACAGTTTATCGTACGAGTAAGGAATGGGAGGTAACTAATACTGATTCGGAACGAAATTGCGAAACAGGAAAGTATACTAATAAAAGGCTTTCCAATGACCAATCGGACCGGTTTTATGAAATAGGAAGAAGGTCAGAAGAGGAATCAAATGAACCCCAGGTAAATAAGGAAAGATGGTTGATATTTCCGGAGTTAAGTTATAAAATTATTGGTTCAGCGTTTGAAATATTTAATAGTATTGGTGGTAATCATAAAGAGATTGTTTACCAAAAGGCATTATTCGAAACTTTTCAAAGTAATAATATTAAAGTTCAACAACAGGTTTTTAATCCTGTTAAGATTCATGATAAAACAGTAGGTAAAAACTATTTTGATTTTTTAGTAGAAAATAAAATTGTTGTTGAAATAAAATCTTCTGATAGATTTTCTAAGTCTCATTTTGATCAATTACTTAATTATTTGGTAGTATCTAAACTAAAATTAGGTATACTAATTTCTTTTGGTAGAGAAGAAGTGAAATATAAAAGAGTATTAAATATCGATTTATTAAATCAAGAAAAAATAAGTATTTCGTAAATTAGTAACCATTCGTTTATTCGTAACCATTATTATGAAACAAGCATTTATAATTGACGGAATCCGCACTCCTATTGGAAATTTTGGTGGAACATTATCCACAATTCGTACCGATGATTTAGCAGCATTGGTTTTAAAAGAATTAGTAAAACGTAATGCTACCATTGATGTAAAAGAAATTGCTGATGTAATCATGGGTTGTGCCAACCAAGCGGGTGAAGATAATCGTAATGTGGCACGCATGGCTTTATTACTGGCAGGTTTGCCATATACAGTTCCCGGTGAAACTGTAAATCGTTTGTGTGCTTCGGGCTTGTCCGCTTCTATGGCGGCCGCACGCAGCATTATGATAGGGGAAACGGATCTGATGATTTCCGGTGGTGTAGAAAACATGACACGTGGTCCATTGGTAATGTCAAAGGCAGGTTCTGCGTTTGGGCGTGATCAGCAATTATTTGATTCATCTTTTGGATGGCGTTTCATCAATCCTAAAATGAAAGAGCTATATGGTGTTGATGGAATGGGAGAAACTGCTGAGCATCTTGCAGAACGTGATAAAATTAATCGTGAAGATCAGGATAAATTTGCGTTGTGGAGTCAACAAAAGGCTGCTGCTGCGCAATCAAAAGGACGTTTTGCAAAAGAAATAGTAGCCGTTGAAATACCACAAAAAAAAGGGGAACCGAAAATTTTCAATAGAGATGAATTTATAAAACCGGATACTACTTTTGAAGGTTTATCTAAATTAAAAGCATCCTTTCGTAAAGAAGGAGGGACTGTAACGGCAGGCAATGCATCGGGTTTGAATGATGGGG
>JAIOQD010000069.1 GCA_021413595.1 Bacteroidota bacterium
TAAAATTTTTACGCATGGCATGAATAAAATGATTTCCACCAATTGAAAATGCATCTCCATCACCAGAAATCACCCATACACTTAAATCAGGGTTAGCCGCTTTTACTCCAGAGGCTATTGCTGCAGCCCTTCCGTGAATACTATGCATTCCATAAGTATCCATATAGTAGGTAAATCGGGAGGAGCAACCTATACCGGAAATGAAAACAAAATTTTCTTTCGGAATTCCCAAATCCGGAAATACTGTTTGAACCTGTTTTAAAATTGAATAATCTCCACAACCCGGACACCATTTTACATCCTGATTTGAAGAGAAGTCTTTTGGGCTTGGTTTATTCTGTATTATTGGTACGGTTTCCATTTTAAAATTATTTTAACAATTCAACTATTTTTGCTTTTAACTCAGTAGTAGTATATGGTAAGCCTTGTACCTTAGAAAATCCAATTGCTGGGACTAAATATTTTGCTCTGATAAGCTGTAATAATTGTCCGGAATTCATTTCAGGGATTAAAATTTGCTCATATCCTTTTAAGAGTTCAGATAAATTTTTCGGAAAGGGGTTTATATACCGCAATTGAATGTGTGCCACATCGTAGCCCTCTGCAATAGATTCACGAACGGCAGTTTTTATTGCGCCATAAGTAGAACCCCAACCTAATATAAGAAGTTTTGCTTTTCCTTTCCCGGAATCAACTATGGCAAGAGGAATAGTATCTGCTATTTTTTCAATTTTTGCTGCACGTAGTTGAACCATTTTTTCATGATTCAAAGGATCATAAGATACATTGCCTGTTTCATTTTGTTTTTCTAATCCACCAATACGATGTTCTAAACCTTTTGTACCAGGTTTAATCCAAGGTCGAACTAAATTTTCATTTCGTTTGTATGGCAATAATACACCATCTTCTCCATTCGGTTTATCTAAAAAGGAAACAGTAATTTTCTTTAATTGATCTTCCGTTGGAAAGCGCCAAGGCTCAGAGCCATTTGCTATATAACCGTCTGTCAATAGAATAACAGGGGTCATGTGTTCAATTGCTATTCTACATGCTTCATAAGCCATATTAAAACAGTCGGACGGTGAAGTTGCTGAAATAACAGGTAATGGAGCTTCACCATGTCTGCCATGCATGGCCATTAACAAATCGGCTTGTTCCGTTTTTGTTGGTAACCCTGTTGATGGTCCTCCTCGCTGTACATTTACAATCACTAATGGAATTTCAAGAATGGCTGCTAATCCAAGAGCCTCTGTTTTTAATGCCATTCCTGGACCGGAGGTTGTAGTTACTGCTAAATTTCCAGTATATGAAGCTCCTATTGCAGCACAAATGCCGGCAATTTCATCTTCTGCCTGAAGTGTTTTTACACCATTTGCTTTATACTTTGAAAGTTCATGAAAAATATCTGTTGCCGGAGTAATTGGATAAGAACCTAAAAACAAAGGCAGTCCGGATTTTTCTGCACCGGCAATCAATCCAATAGCTGTGGCATGGTTTCCGGTGATGTTTCTGTAAATGCCATTAGGCATTTTTGCAGTATTTACATTATAGCGGGTATTAAAAATTTCAGTGTTTTCACCATAATCCCAACCGGCATTTAATGTTTTAATATTTGCATCTCTAATCTCCGATTTTTTAGCAAATTTTTCATTAATAAACTTTATGGTTGAATCCATTTCCTTGTCAAACATCCAAAAGAGCAATCCCAAAACAAACATATTTTTGGATCTTTCGATATCCTTTGTTCCCAATCCGGTATCTGCTAAACATTCTTTTGTATGTTTAGTAACATCAACCTTATGGACGGTAAAATTGGCGAGTGATTCATCCTCTAGAGGATCTACGCCAGCGGGATATTGAGCTAAACCCAAGTTTTTTTTGTCGAATCCTGATAAGTTTGCAACAATAACTCCACCTTTTTTTAATCGTGGCAAATCCACTTTTAATGCAGCGGCATTCATTACAACCAACACATCGTATTCGTCTCCGGGTGTAAAAATCTCCTTGCTTCCAAAGTGAACCTGAAAACCTGAAACACCTGAAATAGTTCCTGTAGGAGCTCTAATTTCTGAAGGGTAATCAGGAAATGTACTTAAATCATTCCCGAATAATGCCGTAGTTTCTGTAAACTGCATTCCGGTTAATTGCATTCCATCTCCTGAATCACCCGAAAAACGAACCACAACACTCTCCGATTCTATTCCATCTTTTGAGGCAGTTTTTCTCTCCATTTTTTTTTCAATTTTCTCCATCGAATTATTTGCTAATTAGGATGTAATATATTTTTCTTTTCTTCCAATTCCTCCTTTGACTCTACGTTACTAGGGTCAGGAATACAACAATCAACAGGGCAAACAGATGCACATTGTGGTTCATCGTGAAAACCAACACACTCGGTACACTTATCGGGAACGATATAATAGAAATCAGCAGAAATTGCTTGATGTGTATCATCAGCATCACAACTGATATTGCTTTTTGAAGTAAATTGCCCCGTTACTTCTGTTTTGTCAGAGAATCTCCACTCTGCACCATTTTCATAAATTGCACCATTAGGGCACTCCGGTTCACAAGCACCACAATTAATACAATCGTCAGTTATTATTATTGCCATAATTTTTTTGTTAATTTAATCGTAAAGGACTGTTTTTTTGTTTTTTCATTCAATGATATAGATCATGTTTTTTTATTTTTAACCGAAATACATTTGGACGTTAAAAATCATTTTATGGGCTCTGTATCTCTTATACTTTTGTTAATATGTGGAATTGTATTTGCCGGAGGAGGAATTCTTCTTTCAAAAGCATTAGCGAAAACGTCTCACAATTCACAAAAAGGGCTTCCTTATGAGTGCGGTGTTCCTACCACAGGTACATCATGGATCCAATTTAATGTGGGCTATTATTTATTTGCCTTGTTATTTTTAGTTTTTGATGTAGAATTGGTTTTTATGTATCCATGGGCAATCGTTGTAAAAGAAGTTGGAATGGTTGCATTAATTGAGATCCTGATTTTTATGTTTATTCTCTTTATGGGATTTCTATATGCATGGAGGAAAGGAGCGTTAAAATGGATATAAAAAAACGTGAAGAAAAGGGTGGATTATCATTTCCCGGACAGCTTCAGGAAACTCCGGACGGAGGATTTTTAGTTACAAAACTAGATGAGGCAATAAATTGGGCTCGATCCAATTCTCTTTGGCCACTTATTTTTGGAACCAGTTGCTGTGCAATTGAAATGATGTCGGCTGCAGGTGCAAAATACGATTGGTCTCGTTTTGGTTTTGAAGTAGCACGTGCTAGTCCTCGACAGGCAGATTTATTGATTGTTTCGGGAACTATAGTAATGAAAATGGCTCCTGTACTGAAACGCCTTTACGACCAAATGCCTGATCCGAAATATGTAATTGCAATGGGTGCTTGTACCATTTCCGGTGGGCCATTTTTTTATAATTCCTATTCAGTGGTTAAAGGTGTTGACCATATTATTCCTGTAGATGTCTATATTCCCGGATGTCCACCACGGCCTGAAGCATTGCTACATGCAATGATTACAATGCAGGAAAAAATAAAACATGAAGCCTATTTTAGAAAGACAAAATAAAATTACCAGAAAGACGATAAGGCGCAAAGAAATGAAAATAAAAAAAGAATAAGGAAATAATGACAAAGGAAGAATTAAAAAATAACATTACAGAGCTATTACCAAGCACAACTTTTGATGAAACTGGTGAATTTCTGAATGTTATTATTGCTTCTGATGAACTGCTTCCTTTTATGAAAACACTTCGCTCAAAAAGTGAATTTGATTTTGATTATCTGTTTTGTTTAACCTGCATCGATTTGAATAACCATTTGATGATGGTATATCATCTGATATCAAAAACTCACAATCATTGTATAGTCATAAAAGCAAAAATTACGGATACAATTAAGCCCGAAATTGAATCCGTAAACAGTATTTGGAAAACCGCAGAATTAAATGAAGATGAGGTATATGATTTATTTGGAGTAAAATTTTTAAATCATCCGAATTTACGCAGACTTTTTTTAGAGGAAGATTGGGAAGGCTATCCCTTAAGAAAAAATTATGTGGACGAAAATATGATAAAACTTTAATGAAAACACCGTAAAGACGCAAAGGCGGGAAAGAATGAGAACAAAAGAAGAATTGAATAATTGTTTGGGAATAAAGATGGATTCAAAAGGGATTTATCAATAATTAAAAAAAACGTTGCATCTCCGCATTTTCGCGGTGATTTTTTTGATAGAGAATGTTGTTAGAACAAAACCATATTACAAAAGAGGGCGAATTCGTTATTAACATGGGTCCTCAGCATCCGGCTACACATGGCGTTTTGCACTTAAAAGTTTGGCTTGATGGCGAAACAATAAAAAAAGTTGAACCCCATCTTGGTTATATCCACCGATCGATTGAAAAAATGTGTGAACGTCTTTCCTATCGGCAGTTTATTTTTACAACAAGCAGGATGGATTATTTATCCGCTCACATCAATAATCAGGCATGTGCACTTGTTGTTGAAAAAGCACTACAACTGGAAGTGCCACCAAGAGCAAAAGCAATTAGAATCATCATGGCCGAATTAACAAGGCTTGCTTCTCATCAATTATGGTGGGCTTGTATGGGATTGGATTTAGGAGCTGTTACCCCTTTCTTTTATGCTTTTCGTGAACGTGAAGCAATAAATGAAATCTGGGAAGAAACCTGTGGTGCACGTCTTACACAAAACTATATCGTTCCAGGGGGCGTGATGATGGATACTCATCCAAATTTCAGGAAGAGGGTAAAAGATGTGATGAAACAAATAAAAGATAAAGCGCACGAATACGAAGAACTGCTTACCGGTAACGTTATTTTTCAAGAACGATTAAAAGGGGTTGGGTATCTATCAAGGGAAGATGCAATTTCTTATGGATGTACAGGACCAACTGCAAGGGCTTCCGGTATTAATTCTGATATAAGGAAACTTTTTCCTTATGATGGATATGAACAAATAAAATTTGATGAAGTACTTAATTCAGGAGGCGACTGTTGGGCGAGATATTTAGTGCGAATAGAAGAAATGAAACAATCGGTTTCTATAATAGAGCAACTGATAGATATTATTCCGGAAGGTGATTTTCAGGTAAAAACAAAAAACGTAATAAAGCTGCCTAAAGGGGATTTCTATCAACGAGTTGAAACAGCACGGGGGGAGTTAGGTGTTTACATTGTTAGTGATGGTGCTGCAAGTCCCTATCGCTGCAAATTTCGTTCACCAAATTTATCCAACTTATCGGCTATACCAAAAATTGCAGAAGGGGCAAAAATAGGAGACTTAGTGGCAATTATGGCAACAGTAGATTTAGTAATACCAGATATAGACAGATAAAATAAAAGATTTGAAAATACTTTTATCATATAGCTTTTCTTCATTAGCAAGTAAAATTAGTACTTGGTTATCAAATGTTATTTCAAATGAAATGCTTTTAATAATCACTAAGATGTTAATTCTGGGGATTTCTTTGTTGGCATTTTTAGTTGTGCTTTGTTTTTTTCTTGGATACATGGAAAGAAAGGTGGCGGCATTTATGGAAATTCGTATAGGCCCCAACAGGGTGGGACCAAAAGGCAGTTTACAAATTGTGGCCGATACTGTGAAGCTATTATTTAAAGAAGGCTTAACACCTGACGCTTCCGACAAATTTTTATTTAATCTCGCACCATTCATTGTTGTAATTACCTCAATGCTTGTAGTTGCTCCAATTGCCTATGCAAAAGATTTCCAACTTTGGGATATCAGTATAGGTGTATTATATGTTTCATCTATTTCATCCATGGGGGTTATTGGTATTTTGATGGCGGGTTGGTCAAGCAGTAATAAATATTCATTAATTGGTGCAATGCGCAGTGGTGCACAAATAGTGAGTTATGAGTTGTCAATAGGGTTGTCTTTGATTTCCATTGTTATTCTTTCGGGAAGTATGTCACTATCAGAAATTGTTCAAAGTCAAGCCAACGGCTGGTGGATTTTTAAAGGTCATATACCGGTTATCATTTCATTTGTGATTTTTATTGTTGCTTCAACTGCCGAAATTAATCGGGCACCATTTGACTTAACCGAAGCGGAGCAGGAATTAACCGGAGGATTTCATACAGAATATTCGGGGATGAAATTTGCCATGTTTCTATTGTCGGAATACATCAATTTATTTGTGGTATCAGCAATAGCGGCAACAATTTTTCTCGGAGGCTGGATGCCATTTCATATTGGTAGTTTAAATGGATTCAATCATCTGATGGATTATATTCCCTCCTCGATTTGGTTTTTCGCAAAAACATTTTTAATCATTTTTATTATCATGTGGTTTCGCTGGACTTTCCCACGTTTGCGGATTGATCAATTGCTGAATTTAGAATGGAAATACTTATTACCAATTAGTATGGTAAATATACTATTGGTAACGATAATGACGATAATGGGCTGGCACTTTTAAAAAGTTTAGAGTTTAAAATTTAGAATTTAGTTGAATAAGATGTTTATAAAAGAATATTTTAAAACAATATTTCAGTCAATAAAATCACTCCTCACGGGGATGAAACTGACAGGCTATTATTTTACTCATCTTAAAGAAATAGTAACAGAGGAATATCCTGAAAATAGATCTACATTAAAAATGATGGATCGTTTTCGTGGAGAGGTACTTATACAGCATGACGAAAAAAATGAGCACCGCTGTACAGGCTGTCAGGCGTGTGAAATAGCCTGTCCTAATGGCACTATAAAAATTATTACGAAACAGGAAATACAAGCTGATGGCAAAAAGAAAAAACGGCTTGAAGCTTTTGTTTACCATTTAGATATGTGTACCCTATGTAATTTATGTATTGTCTCATGCCCTTCCGATGCGATTGTTATGGGACAAAATTTTGAACATAGTGTATATGATAAAAAACAATTGAAAAAGATTTTAAATAATCCCGGATCTAAACTGATGGAGGGAGTGGAAGAATGAGTGCTTCAATAATCATTTTTTATATACTGGCAACTGTTATTTTGGGAGGGGCCTTGCTAGCAGTTACAGTGCGTAAAATATTCCGTGCTGCAGTTTTCCTTTTGTTTTCGCTAATAGGGATTGCAGGA
>JAIOQD010000070.1 GCA_021413595.1 Bacteroidota bacterium
TCTTGCTGAAGTGTACCCAAATCACCATGTATAGCATCCGCAGCATGCATAAATATTGCTGGAGTTCCGGTTGAATTAAAAGTAGCTACTATTTTTTGTGCAATAATTGCACTCTTTCCGATACCGGTTACAACAACCCTACCTTTTGATTCATATATTAGTTGAACACATGCAACAAAATCATTATTGATATAATTCAGCAGATTAAGAATCGAGTCTGCCTCAATAGTTAAGGTTGATTTGGCCAGTTCAATTATTTTATCGATGGATTTATTCACTTGGTAGAATATTTAAAATAAAGTGGAGAACTGTTTGTCATTAGAACAAATTTTACTATATATTTACATTAACAATAATAAAGAAACAAATTTGCTGATTCATTAAAACGGTATAAAATTAGTTTTTTTCCTTGATAATCTATTATACGCTATATTAATTAAAAATCAAAAATATTAAAATGATGCTCGATGTAGATACGTCCCTTCAACAATGTTTACAAAAATTTTTCGGATTCGACAGCTTTAAAGGACAGCAAGAGGCTATTATTACAAGCCTTATGGAAGGCAAAGATACTTTTGTAATTATGCCAACCGGTGGAGGTAAATCCTTATGTTATCAATTACCCGCCTTAGTGAGTGGAGGTACCGCTATTATTGTTTCACCACTTATAGCTTTGATGAAAAATCAGGTAGATGCTTTACGCAACTTCGGTAATGAAGAAGGCATCGCTCACTTCCTTAATTCATCCTTATCAAAAGTTGAAATAACTAAAGTAAAAAAAGATATTACGGATGGGAAAACAAAACTATTATATGTAGCACCTGAAAGCTTAACAAAAGAGGCCAATATTGCATTTTTTAAAGAAATAAAAATCTCCTTTTTTGCCATTGATGAAGCGCATTGTATATCAGAATGGGGACATGATTTCCGCCCCGAATACCGCAGATTACGCCAGATAATAGAACAAATAGGGAAAGTGCCGATCATTGCTTTAACCGCCACAGCTACCCCTAAAGTACAGCAGGACATCCAAAAGAACCGTGGTATGACGAGTGCTAATCTTTACAAATCATCTTTTAACCGCTCCAACCTTTATTACGATATACGTCCAAAAACAAATGCAATAAAGGAAATTATCAAATACATCAAAGGACAACAAGGAAAATCAGGTATTGTATATTGCCTGAGCCGTAAAAAAGTAGATGAGCTTGCTGAAACACTTCGTGTAAATGGTATTAAAGCATTGCCCTATCATGCTGGGCTGGAAGCAAAAGAACGCGCAAAAACGCAAGACTTGTTTTTGATGGAAGATATCGATGTAATTGTTGCTACCATTGCTTTTGGCATGGGAATCGACAAACCGGATGTTCGTTTTGTAATTCACCACGACATTCCAAAATCACTGGAAGGATATTATCAAGAAACAGGCCGTGGCGGACGAGATGGTGGTGAAGGCAACTGTGTTACTTTCTATAGCCATGATGATATTTTAAAACTGGAAAAATTTATGAAAGGAAAGCCTGTTTCTGAGCAAGAAATAGGTAAACAACTATTGCATGAAACGGTTTCTTATGCCGAAACTTCAAGTTGTAGAAGAAAATTCTTATTACATTATTTTGGAGAAGAGTTTGATGAAGCTAATTGTGGTGGAATGTGCGACAACTGTCGTAACCCGAAGCAAAAATTTGAAGGTATGGATGATGTGGCATTGGCCATTGAAGCTATATTGGATGTAAAAGAAAAATTTAAAACGAAAGATATAATCAATATACTTTTAGGTACAATCAATTCTACAACAAAAGCTTACAAACACAACGAACTGGAATGTTTTGGTAAAGGTGCAGAAGACGAAAAAAACGAAAAATACTGGAATGCAGTTATCCGTCAAGCTCTCGTATCAGGTCTTTTAGCTAAAGATGTTGAAAATTATGGTTTATTAAAGGCCACTCCCGAAGGTAAAATTTTTATGGATGAACCATACAGTATGATGGTTACCAAAGATCACGATTACGAGGGAACTGAAACAGATGATGATGAAGGAGGACCAGGTAACAAAGGTGGTTCCGGGGCTGACGCAGCTTTATTTTCCGCATTAAAAGATCTATTGAAACAAACAGCCCATAAATTAAAATTACCTCCTTACGTTATTTTTCAAGAATTATCTCTGGAAGAAATGGCCATTCAATATCCTATTAAAATGGATGAATTGGTTAATATAACAGGGGTTGGACTAGGTAAAGCACAAAAATTCGGAAAACCATTTCTTGATCTCATTACAAAATATGTGGAGGATAATGAAATCGAACGTCCACTTGATCTCGTTGTAAAATCAATCGTTAATAAATCGGGCTTAAAAGTTCATATCATCCAAAGCATTGACCGAAAGCTACCTTTAGAAGATGTTGCAAGTGCAAAAGGATTAAGTTTATCTGATTTAATTACTGAGATCGAAAGCATAGTACATTCAGGTACCAAAGTGAATATCGCTTATTATATAAACGATAATATGGATGATGATAAGCAGCAGGAAGCGATGGAATATTTTAAAGAATCTGCTACCGATTCGTTAGAAGCTGCAATATCAGAATTAGGTGAGGATGATTATACCGAAGAAGAAATCCGCCTCATGCGAATTCGTTTTATGAGTGAATTTGGGAATTAGATCAAAAAGTTAAAAGTTTTAAGTCAAAAGTCAAAATAATCACAATAGAAAAAATTGAATTTATACTTGAATTACATTTTGTCCTTTATTTTGACTTCTTTTTTGTTGAGCAAAGAACTTTTGAATTTTGAATTTTTCTCTTTTGACTTCTTTCAAAATGGCAAACAGAACCCCAACCGCTGATTTATTAAAAGGAATTGCGGCACTATTAATGATTCAAGTACACATCATTGAATTATTTGCCACACACGATATTTTCAAAAGCAATTTAGGTAAACTGCTCCTCTTTTTAGGTGGTCCACCCGTAGCTCCTTTATTTATGGTGGTTTTCGGGTATTTTATTGCCCAATCAAAAAAACCAACAATTCAATTAGTAGTAAGAGGAGTAAAAATTCTTTTTTTAGGACTATTTTTGAACCTTGCATTAAATTTTAATTTGATCCTATCTGTAAATAAAGGATTGCTTGATATTAATATTTGGCCATATATTTTTGGCGTTGATATATTGTATCTCGCAGGGTTAAGCATCATTATAATTGCATTGTTAAAAAAGACCCTCGACAAAAGTTTTGTTTTAGTTATTCCTTTTATTATTGTTTCCGCATATCTGGGTAGTTTTCTTTTACAGTATAATACTGAACAGCCATTTTTAAAATATATCCTTTCATTATTTTATGGTACTTCAGGATGGTCATACTTCCCCTTATTTCCTTGGCTGTCCTACTCTTTAACGGGTATTCTTTTGTATAAAGCAACACAAAATTTTGATCTAAGCTCAGTAGGTAAACCAAAAATAAAAATAATTCTTGGAGCTTGCTTTCTACTGTTTTTGACTCTTACCATTCGATTTGCTATTCGCATCTCATCAGACCTCCCTGCTTATTATCACCATGGATTAATTTTCTTTTTATGGGTGATCTCATTTCTCTTCTTTTACAGTTTTTTTATTAACGAAATTGACAAGCGATTGGGTGCCACAATTTTATTTATATACTTGAAATGGTTAGGAAAAAACATTACTATTGTGTACATAATTCAATGGGTAATTATTGGAAATATTGCCACCGAAATATATAAAACGGTGTCAGACCCTTTATATTTGCTACTCTGGTTTGCATCTGTTTTATTGATTTCCAGCGGTATTTGTTATTCGTGGATTAAGATCAAAGAAATGCTAATAAAAAAACAATTAAACAATTAAACAGTAAGCAAACAATAGCGGTGTAATCAGTTAACAATCCATTAATCATTTTATATGTACTATAAAACTTCCGACAATCTGAATCTTCATTATGAAGTTCATGGAAATCTAAATTCAAAAAAATATATACTTTTTCTCAACGGACTTTCTCAATCAACGGTGGCTTGGTTATTAATGCTTCCGGCATTTACAAATGACTATCAAATAATTTTATGTGATTTTATTTTTCAAGGACAATCTGATACAAAAGCTAATGAAAGAAGTTTTGATCAGCACGCTGCCGATGTGAATGGTTTACTCGAATCTTTAAAGATCAAAAAATTAGATATAGCAGGTATTTCATACGGAAGCTTGGTTGCACAGCACATTGCCCTTAATTATCCCGAGAAAGTAAACAACCTGATTTTACTTTCCTCCTTTGCTCATAAAACATCTTATTTTGAGGCAATATCATTGGCCTGGCAAAGAGCCTTGGATACAGGCGGGTATTCACTTATGCTCGATGTGATGCTCCCAACCGTGCTAAGTGAAGCCTATTTTGAACATCCTTTGATACCTATTAATATCCTTAAAAACTCAAGGCAAACCACCAATACAGATGCCGGAGCTCTTAACAAATTAATGGATGCCACTTATAAACGTGGCGACTATAGGGAAAAACTTAAAGAAATTAAAATCCCAACAATTGTAATCCATGGAGAAAAAGATGCTTTACTGCCTGTACACATGGGAAAAGCTGTTGGTGACTCCATTCCCGGAAGTAAATTTATTGTTATTCCAGGTGCCGGTCACACCCTTAATTTGGAAGCCGTTCCACAAACAGTAAAATTGATATTGGATTTTATTCAGATTCCAATACAGCCCACTCTTGTTGAAAAAAGCAAGATCAGTGAATTGCATTTCCCCGATAAAGAAGTACTTCTGTCGGAAGCGGCTATCCAACAAAGAAAACGAGACATTGAAAGAGCAATATTACTTGGAAATAATTATAAAACAAAAGTGAAAATTATTTTTGCCGATGATCAAGGAATTAAACAAATAAAAACTACCATTTGGGGAATAACCGACAAAGGAATTCTTTTAAACAAAGCACTTGTTATCCCCATTAATCGTATCCATGAGATAAAGGAATGATTAAAGAAGGAACATCTAAATTCGGCAATATAGATGTATTGATCAACAACGCAGGAATACAATATGTTTCACCAATAGAGGAGTTTCCTGCCGAGAAATGGAATGATATCATTGGAGTTAATTTAACAGCAGCATTTCATACCTCCAAAGCAGTTTGGGCGGGAATGAAAGAAAATAAAAGCGGAAGGATCATAAATATTGCTTCGGCTCACGGATTGGTTGCCTCTGAATACAAAGCAGCGTATGTGGCCTCAAAACATGGCTTGGTGGGATTAACGAAAGTGCTAGCACTGGAAGGTGCTCCATTCGGAATAACTGCGAATGCAATTTGCCCAGGTTACGTTAAAACCCCTTTAGTTGAAAAACAAATTTCGGAACAATCCATATCACATAATATTCCTGAAAAAGAAGTGATCGATAAGATCATGCTTGCAAAACATCCGATCAAAGAATTAGTTAACAGTCAATCAATTTGAGCCTAAGTAATATATTTAGCCTCCGATGCCGCTTCAATGATAACATGAACTGCAAAGAGGTTATACGATTGCCGAAGTATATTTTGTGTATCAAATATATTTTCAACACTTACAAATAAACTTTGTGAAGTTTTTTTTCTGTTCGTTTTATAGGAAAGCTTAATATCAAATCTGGAATAGTCTTTTACCTTTTTTGAAAAGGCTTCGCTGTCTATATAAACAGCCATCCCCACAGCATTCGACTTTTCAAGATCAATTGGCGTGTACCTGTTCCCGCCTGCTTGAGTATATTTCAGATCAAGCGAAAGCGATTTTATTTTATTTTTTCCTAATTCCAATTCATAACCAACAAGGGCATTGGCAACATATCCGCCATCATAACTTGTGTGATTTTCTAAATTATTACTGCCCTTATATTTTGATTGATATACTGAGGCAGTAGTTAAAAAGTAATAGTGCTTGCTAAAAAATCTTTCAATAGTAAATTCCACACCGTAATTTTTACCATCGCCTTTGTTTGTCAAACTATCAACAAGTGTAAGCCCTTCCAAAGCATTACCTTCATTGATCATAGAGAAGGAAGAGCTCGAATATTGCTGGATAGGAATATTATATAAATATTGATAATATGTTTCAAGTTTAAATCTGAAACCATTTGCAAAATTATAATCGTAATTTAAAATAAGATGATGGCTTTTTGACAGATCTAAATTACGATTGCTTCTATAATAGCTGTCAGTTGAGGGAATATAATTTTCATAAAAATAATATACGGTAGGTTGCATTTGACTGTGCATTCCATA
>JAIOQD010000104.1 GCA_021413595.1 Bacteroidota bacterium
ACGGAAATTAATATCACAATTAGCGAATCTGTTAAACTACAAGGCACGCTTAATATTCCTTCAGGTTCAGGATCCTTCGTAATATTTTCCCATGGAAGTGGAAGTAGCCGTTTCAGTATCAGAAACAGACATATTGCAGGGATATTGAACAAAGAAAAAATTGCCACCCTACTCATTGATCTCCTTACAAAAAAAGAAGACGAAGTTTTTGAAAATCGTTTTAACATCAATTTACTTATGGAACGTCTTGTTTCTGTGACTAAACAAGTGCATCAATTCAAAGAATTGAAAAATTTACCAATTGGATATTTTGGGGCAAGCACCGGTGCGGCATCCGCAATAAAAGCAGCGGAAATTCTCAACGATACAATTGAGGCCGTTGTTTCAAGAGGAGGTCGTCCGGATCTTGCAAAATCCTCCTTACCAAATGTAAAAGCACCTACTTTATTAATTATCGGCAGTTTAGATGTAAACGTAATTGAATTGAATAAACGTGCTTATTCATTGCTCAATTGTGAAAAGAAAATAGCAATTATTGAAGGGGCTACGCATTTGTTTGAAGAATTAGGAAAAATGGACGAGGTTGCAGCACTTGCAACCGACTGGTTTAAAAAACATCTGTATAAAGTTGAAGCTAAAAAGCTTGCTGCTACCAAATAACAGATTGATAATAAAAAAATGAAAAATGAAAATTTCATATTTAAAAGATAGAACAGGCGAAACGATTGACCTGAATAAATTGATTTTTGATAATTCAATTGAATTAAATAGTAGCACCGACCTTGATGCACTTATTGAAATAATTGGTGATTCGAAATATGTTTTACTTGGTGAAGCTTCGCATGGAACACATGAGTATTATACCTGGCGAACAGAGATCAGCAAAAAATTAATCCAGAAAAAAGGTTTTTCATTTATTGCAGTTGAAGGCGATTGGCCGGATTGCTATCGCATAAATCGTTACATAAAAAATTATATTGATTCAGGGAAATCAGCTGTGGATGTATTACATAAATTCAATCGCTGGCCAACATGGATGTGGGCAAATTGGGAAATTGTAGCGTTGACAGAGTGGCTAAAAAACCACAATTCTTCACTTCCCAAAAGTCGTAAAACCGGTTTTTATGGATTAGATGTGTATAGTTTATGGGAATCATTCGACACCATAATAAAATATCTCGACAAAGAAGATCCCAAAACAAAACAGACAGCTAAAAATGCATTAAAATGCTTTGAACCTTATAGTGAAGGAGAAGGACAAGCGTATGCCAGCGCCACACTTATGATTCCATCAATATGTGAAGAGGCTGTAATTGATTTACTAACGCAAGTCAGAAAAAACATGATCAGCTACAATACTGATCCCGAAGCAGTAATGAGTGCAGAACAAAATGCACATGTTATTGTTAATGCCGAACGCTATTATCGTGCAATGGTAAAACCCGGTCCGGAATCATGGAACATCCGTGATCATCACATGGTGGACACATTAAATCGTTTGATTAAATTTCATGGCTCCGAATCAAAAGCAATAATTTGGGAGCATAATACGCATATTGGTGATGCACGTGCCACGGATATGGTTCGTGAAGGAACTGTAAATGTAGGACAATTATTAAATGAACAACACAAAGATGATGGTGTGTTCTCCGTTGGTTTTGGATCTTTCAAAGGTACAGTGATCGCTGGTCGCGAATGGGGTGATGTTATGCGAATAATGAATCTACCTGATGCAATCCCCGACAGTTGGGAATTTTTGTTACATCAGCTCGATTCAAAAAACAGGATTATTTTTATGAATGAAGAGATGAAAAAACAGATCGGCAAAAAAGAATTCGGACACCGCGCTATTGGTGTAGTATATCATCCACAGTATGAATACCTTGGAAATTATGTCCCAAGCCTGATGCCACATCGTTATGATGCGTTTGTTTATATTGATGAAACATCAGCCTTGCACCCTCTTCACATGAAACCAGATGGGCATCAAATGCCGGAAACATTTCCTTTCGGGATGTAAAAATTTTAATAATTATAAACACAAAACAAAACACAAAAATGGAAAACAAAACAATGATCGAGGAACTTTACTTCTGCGCAGCCCAATGCACAAGATGCTATGATGCATGTCAGATCGAAAAAGACAAAGCACAATTGGAAAGATGCATAAAACTTGTTGAGGAATGCGCAGAAATGTGCCGGTTGACGGCCGTTCGTTTAGAAAAAAAATCCGAGAACACGGATAAGTATTTAAAACTATGTGCAGAAATATGTGAATCCTGCGCTACAGAATGTGAAAAACATTCGCACATGGAACATTGCAAAGCCTGTGCCGAAGTTTGTCGAAAATGCGCTGAAATGTGTCTTCAGCCGGCACTTTAATGTTTTTTTTAAATAAAAAAAACAATTATGCTCATTTTAAAACCCTGCCCGATCAATATGCAAATTCATTCGGGCAGGTTGAGTATTAATAAATTCCTCATAAATAATTAGGGTAATTTATTTATCAAATAATAATCTGAAAAAATATTCTAAATGAAAAATATATTTTTATTCCTACTAGCAATTGTATCAGGATCAAACATGCGGGCACAAATATTCATTGCTAAAAATTGCGAGATCACCTTTTTCTCAGAGGCGCCACTCGAAAATATTTCTGCAATAAATAAAGCAGCGAAACCCATTCTTAATACCACCACAGGTGAAATTCAAATTAAAATCGCCATGACTGCATTTGTATTCGAAAAACCATTAATGCAGGAACACTTCAACGAAAATTATGTAGAAAGTGAAAAATTTACGCATGCACTTTTCCAAGGCAAGATCAATGAAACCATTGATTGGAAAAAAGACGGTGAATATAAAGCTACGGCCACCGGAAAGCTCAATATACATGGCATTGAAAAGGAAAGAACCATTGAAGGAACAATTACAGTTAAAGGATCGGAAATTGGTATCTCCTCAAAATTTAATATTCACATTGCCGATCATGAAATTAAAATCCCAAGTCTTTATGTTAAAAACATTGCCGAAGATGTTGAAGTAAAACTGATTGCAACACTCGAACCATATAAACAGAAATACAGTTCCAAGTGATTTATTTCAGATTCACCTCGCCAATAAGTATCATGAATCAACAATGTGAATTTCAACAAAAAATTGCTTATGCCTTCCTCGAAACTAACTAATTTGCAAACAGCATTCTGTCATAGAATATACTATTTCAAGAAACAAATCAAGGTTAAAATTGGTCCGGTATTTAAAAGAAAAAATTATTTATTAAATTATGATAAGCATCAGTTAATTAATTAAAAAATATACAAGTTGCCACATACGCTCTTTTATTTAAAAAAAAATTTATTTTCAACTTCAATTTCCCATTTCTTTAAAAATTCTATTAATATTTCTTTGTATATTTACTTTAAATCTTGAATTCTAATAAATGATAGTTTTTAGAATTTCTAAATTTATTGTTGAATGAGTAAACTTGCAGGAAATCAAAAAATAAGATTTTTTTTAATTCTTCCTTTCATTTTATTAATGACTTTATTCGGCAAATCTCAAAACATTGGTATTGGAGCCGATGCAATTTACAATTTCCAAACGGAGAGTATTGGTGCCGGAGCCAGAGTGAATTTTTTTCCAAACCGTAGGCTGAGCATTGTTCCTCAATTCGCTTATTACTTTGCTTTTAATAAAATAAACGAGTACTACGCAGGATTGGGTTTAGAATATAAATTTATCCGAAAAAAAAATATTAATTTTTATGCGATCGCTCATGGTGCCTATAATGTTTGGTTAAATTATGCATCCTCTCCCCTGGAAGGTGCTCAGCCCAACAATTGGAATTTAGAAGGTGGTATTGGCGTTTCTACAAACACTTGTTTAAGGCCTTTT
>JAIOQD010000105.1 GCA_021413595.1 Bacteroidota bacterium
CTACTAATGCCTTATCATTAATTGTAAACAACCCTAACTATACCGAAATGGTTACGGCACTCATCATTCTTGCAAAAGAAGAACTTGAACATTTTGAACAGGTTCATAATTTAATAAAGAGCAGAGGGCAAGTTCTTGGAATTGAACGTAAAGACAATTATGTAAATGAATTGTATAAATTTATGCAAAAAGGAGGAAGCAGGAAATCATCTTTAGTTGACAGATTACTTTTTTCAGCAATGATAGAAGCTCGTAGTTGTGAGCGTTTTAGGATCCTTTCAGAAAATATAAAAGACAAAGAATTGGCTAAGTTTTATCGTGATCTAATGATAAGTGGGGCAGGACATTATACTATTTTCATAGGCTTTGCCCGTAAATATGGCGAGGATATTGATATTGATAAACGTTGGAAAGAATGGTTGGATTTTGAAGCTTCCATCATTACTAACTATGGTAAAAAGGAAACCATTCACGGGTAAATTATACCACTAAGGCGCAGAGGCGCAGAGTTTTTACGTTTATCCCCATTTTATATTCTTTGCGTCTCTGTGCCTTTGCGGTGAAAAAAATTACTAACCTAGCATTTTCGCTTTCCATATTTCGGGAACAGCAATAGTTTGATTGGTTTTATAATTAAAACATACAATAACAGCTAAACCTTTTGCGGCTTCTACTTCCACACCATCAATTACACGTACAATTGTGCAACTCATGTCAAAACTATTCGACCCCATACGAGAAGCCCATGTGTAAACAAAAACTTTATCTGTTAACAAAATAGGTTGTTTGTATTCCATTTCAATTTTTGCCAGAATCACTCCTTCGTTCACCCAATCAATCTTAACACCCACTTCCGAAAGTGCTTCAAAATAAGTTAAACGTGCTAATTCAAAATAGGTAATGTAATTGGCATTGTTCACGTGCCCCATCATATCGATGTCTTTAAATCGAATTTGCACTTGTGTTTTGTTTTTGAATGGTGTCATATGATTGTACTGCTAAATGATTCGTTTTTTATATTGTGTTTTTAGTGCCTACTTAAATTGCTAAATTTCTGAAATCGGCTAATCAAGAGCTTCATACACTGAATTATTACTCTTGAATTCAGGTACCAGTAATTTCATTTTTTTAACGATCAGCTTATTATCCTGTTGATCAAAAAGTGCAATTAATTCATTAATGGTGCTTGTTATTTCTAACAGTATTCGTTATTTCATCAAAATCATATTCTTTTACCTTAGCAACCATTATTTGTTTATGGTGGGTGGGCAAGGTGTTTTCGTGGTCGGCAAGTAACTCTTCATATAGTTTTTCTCCTGGGCGTAATCCTGTATATGTAATGCTAATATCTTTATCTAAAACCAAGCCTGAAAGCTTGATCATCTTCTTTGCTAAATCAACTATCCTGATGGATTGTCCCATATCAAAAATAAATATCTCGCAACCTTTGCCCATTGCACCGGCTTCCAAAACTAATTGGCATGCTTCAGGAATGGTCATAAAATAACGGGTAATATCAGGATGAGTGATGGTCACCGGTCCACCATTTTCAATCTGTTGACGAAAGCGTGGTATCACCGAACCGCTCGAGCCAAGTACATTTCCAAACCGTGTGGTAATAAATTTAGTGCTTGAGATTTTACTTAGAGATTGAGTGTAAATTTCAGCGATACGTTTACTTGCACCCATAACATTGGTAGGGTTTACCGCTTTGTCGGTTGATACCATTACAAACCTTTCTACCGTATGTTCAACCGACAGATCAGCCAGCGTTTTTGTACCAAGTACATTGGTTAAAATA
>JAIOQD010000106.1 GCA_021413595.1 Bacteroidota bacterium
ATCAGGACTGATCACATGAAGAAAAGTGAATGGATTGTTTTTAAGTTTTTCATTTAGATCAGCGGCATTATAACCATCAACAGAGCGTGAAGCTACTAAATGAACTTTGTCCTTTGCAGGACGGATGCCTTTGAATGGAATAATTTTTGCCATTTTTTTACTACTTAGACACTAAGACCACTGAGTTTTACTAAGTTCTTTGTGTACCTTAGTGTTATTAGTGCCTTAGTGGTTATTTTTTATTTGGATAACTTCGAAATGATTAATTCCGCTAATTCAATCCCAATCCGTTCCTGCGCTTCTTCAGTAGCAGCTCCTATATGTGGTGTTAAAGATATTTTAGGATGAGATAATAATTCTTTTTTAGGTGTAGGTTCATTTTCAAAAACATCCAATGCAGCATGTGCTACTTTCCCCGAATCTAATGCGGAAATTAGATCCGCTTCATCAATCACTCCGCCACGTGCAGCATTTGCAATGCAAACACCATCTTTCATTAGATCAAATTCTTTTTTAGTGATCACCTTTCCACCCGGAACGTGAAGCGTAATAAAATCACTTCCAGCCAATAATTTTTCAAGAGGAACGGTATGTAATTTCACAGCTATTTTTTCGGTAACTCCATAAATATCCAAATAAATTATTGCCTCTTGAAGAAAAGGGTCATACGCTACTACCTTCATCCCACAGCCTAATGCAATTTTAGCAACAGCTTGTCCGATACGTCCAAAACCAATGATACCAATAGTTTTACCTTTCAATTCAACTCCTTTTGCATATTTTTTTTTTCAAAACATCAAACTGTGTATCACCATTAACAGGCATCTGACGATTGCTGTCATATAAAAAGCGCACACAATTAAATAAATGAGCAAATACTAATTCAGCTACTGAATGAGAGGAGGCTGCCGGGGTATTCACAACTTCAACTCCTTTGCTACGTGCATAATCCACATCAATATTATCCATGCCTACTCCACCACGGCCAATCAACCTCAAACCCGGACAAGCATCAATAACATCTTTACGAACCTTTGTTGCACTGCGCACTGTCAAACCAATATACTTATGCTCATTGATAGCTTGTATTAAATTTTCCTGCGCTACTTTTTCAGTAATAACAGTAAAACCTGCTTTTTCAAGTAAAGCTTTTCCTTGTGCATCAATGCCATCATTGGCGAGAATTTTTTTGCTCATGTTGTGTTGTTTTTGGAAAGACAATTTTACTTAAAAAAAGGATAACTTACACTAATTATCTTCTTTTTATAAAGTCTTATGTATATTTGCAATAAACAGTTAAATAATTCGAAAAATGTTTTCAAAAGCAGTTATTATTATTCTTTGTTTGATTTTAACAAATTTTGCTGATGCCCAATCGACAATAAAAATAAGAAAGCAAACTATTTCTCAAAAAAAATGTAAAGCGAACGTTTCAATAGGAGGAATCACTGATAAGGGTTCAATAAAAAAAGAAAATTTATTAAAAGAGAAAGGAATAGTTATTAAATGGGATGAAAGCTGTCTGGATTCACAAAAGATTGAAGTAAAAATCAGGTCATTTGAAATCAGTGCAACCATTAACGGGAACACCTCCTTTCTGGCTTCAAATAATGAGTCCTTTACCAGAGAACAAATTCAATTTCTAACTAAATTAAAGACGGGTACTGTTTTACATATTGAACAGATAACTGTTAGGACACCGGATGGAATAAGAAAGAGGGAGCCAATGTATTTACTTATTGATTGACTTTTGCTTAAAGGCTTTCGGGAAAGTAAAATTATAAGATTAGCTTCTTTAAATAAATAAAACTAAGTAAATTCATGAAAAGGCTCAGAAAAAAAATTCATGAATTATGGAGTCAACCGCAAATTTTAAATTTTTTTTTTACACTATTTTTTTTACCTGCCTATTCTATTTGCATTGCCCAAATCAGTTCTGTTTCCAACGGATATTGGTCAAATGCTTCAACGTGGAATGGAGGAATTGTGCCTAGTTCAACCGATTCCATTACTATTAATCATTTTGTAATTTACAATAATAATTTATTGATTGAGTCTGGAGGTTCGGTTACAATAAATAATGGTGGAACTTTATGCGGACAAGGGACATTCCAAGTAATGTGTGGAGGATATTTTTACAATTACGGAACAATAAACGGTAACGTTATAAAACTAACAGACGGTTTTAATAATGGATGGGTACATGCACTAACTATTTATAATGTAGCACCTTGTTTGGCTTCTTTTCCCTTAGGGGGCTTTTCTGTTGGAGTACCTTTTACTTGTAATTTTACCGGAGAAAATGAAGCAAGCTTAATTAACCCAATACATGTATTTCCTAATCCGATATTCGACCATTTGAATATTTCGGCTACAAGTAACGAAACATTAGAAATCATTCTCTATGATATTAATTTAACAGAATTAATGCAGGAGACATTCATTAACTCCATATCATTAAATACATCTCAACTTAATAATGGTATCTATATTTATAAATTAAGAAACAAGAACGGAACTTTCAAGGAAGGTAAAGTTATCAAGCAATAACACAATAATTCTACTGATTGCAACAGAATTTATCATCACAAAAAAAAGGATTCAGTTTTCACCAAATCCCTTTTTATATTAAATCCATTTTCTATTTTACTGAATCAACCACAGCTTTGAAAGCATCTGGGTTATTCATTGCTAAATCAGCTAATACCTTACGGTTCAAGTCGATTTTTGTTTTCTATCGCGATATGCGTATGTTAAACCTTTTTCAAGAACGTTCTTCGCTATTGTGTGAACATTTTTTCTTGCACCCCAATAACCTTTTGTTTGTTTTAGGACTTTTTTTCTTCTGGCTCTTGAGGCCACCGAGTTAACCGATCTAGGCATTTTTTTAAGTTTTTTGGTTTCAGCGCTCTTACAGTTTAAAGAGTCTTAATACTGAGTACCAGGTTAATATATAGTTGAACTGTGTAATTTTGTTGTTAGTTTTAAGTTCTTTGTAATTAGCTGTTTGTGTTTATTTTTATATTAACCCATCAACCAATAACTATCAACCATCAACTATTTTCCAATAGTAAGCATTGCTTTTACTCTTGGCAAATCCGTAACATCAACTAAACCAGTGTGCGTTAAGGCACGTTTAGCTTTAGTTGTTTTTTTGGTCAGGATATGGCTTTTGAAAGCATGTTTTCTTTTTACTTTTCCTGTTCCGGTTAATGAGAATCTCTTCTTTGCACCGGAATGCGTTTTCATTTTAGGCATCTTACTTAATTTTTATTGTTGTATTACTACTCTAAGAATTACGAATCTATTTTGTAAAATTGTTTTATTGCTTACTTCTTTTTAGGTGCGATCACCATTATCATCTTCTTTCCTTCAAGTAAAGGCATTTGTTCCGGTTTTCCCCACTCCTCTAACTCATTAACAAAACGCAGTAACAAAATTTCACCTTGCTCTTTAAATAAGATAGATCTTCCTTTAAAAAACACAAACGCTTTAACTTTAGAACCTTCTTGTAAAAACTTTATAGCATGATTCTTCTTAAATGTAAAATCATGGTCATCCGTTTGAGGTCCGAAACGAATTTCTTTTATAACTGTTTTTGCAGCTTTCGCTTTAAGTTCCTTTTGTTTTTTCTTTTGATCGTACAAAAACTTTTTATAGTCAACAACTCTACAAACAGGAGGCTCAGCATTTGGTGAGATCT
>JAIOQD010000107.1 GCA_021413595.1 Bacteroidota bacterium
ACCGAAGTAGTAAGTAGTTTGGTAGTAAATGCACAAAACGAATTAATGTTATCGGGGGTTACCGGGTCAAACGATTTTCCGGTTACTTCAGGAGCGTATGATGTTACATTTAATGGTGGTGTGTATTTAAATTATTTTCCCAATGGAACGGAATATACTAGTGGAAGTGATTTATATGTTGCGCGCTTTAATGCCGCAGGAAGTAGTTTGTTGTCAAGCACCTACATGGGTGGAAGTTTGAACGATGGTATAAATTCCAGTGGAACCCACGTTTATAACTATGGCGATTATTACCGTGCTGAGATCCAACTCGATCACTTTGGTAATTGTTACATTTCCAGTTGTACCTATTCTGCAAATTTCCCTACTACTGTGGGCTGCGCTCAACCAGCTAAAGCGGGTGGTTTAGATGGAGTTGTTTTTAAAATGGATGCAACACTTTCTTCCTTGTTATGGAGCACCTATATTGGCGGTATAGCGGATGATGCTTGTTATGCAATAGCTTTAGACGATTCTTCAAATGTATATACTACAGGGGGAACAGCAAGCAGTAATTTCCCAATAACGGCAGGAGCCTTAAGTACAGTTTACAACGGTGGAATAACGGATGGGTTTATTACTAAAATAAAATATGATGGATCAGTTATTTTAAATTCAACATTCATCGGCACTTCATTATACGACCAGTCCTTTTTTATTCAATTGGATAGAGATAATGATGTGTATATTATTGGTCAAACATTAGGTGTGATGCCTGTTTCGGGAGGTGTATATTCCAACGCGAACAGTAAACAATTTATATGGAAATTAAACAATTCCTTGAGTGCACAAGTATTTACTCTCACCGGAAACGCAATTCAGCCCACCACAGATGGTTTTAATTTTTATTTATTTGTACTTTCAACAGATGCTGCATCACTCATTTACGCAACTTATTTTGGAGGTGCACAAAGCCAGGAACATGTGGATGGCGGCACCAGTCGATTTGATAAAAAAGGAATTATTTATCAATCGGTTTGCGCGGGCTGTGGCGGGAATGATGATTTTCCGGTAACTCCTGGCTCCTGGCCCAATACAGGAACCAATGTTAATCATGCTTTAAATTGCAACAACGGGGTTTTTAAATTCGATTTCCAGGTGCCGATCGTTGAAGCCAATTTTATAATTAATTATACGAGTGGATGTGCACCGGTTACTGTTAATTTTAATAATCAGAGCACACCAGGTTCTACATTTTTATGGGATTTTGGAGGAGGAAATACCACCTCAGTAATTGTAAATCCTACTATAACCTATACTGTGCCCGGAACCTATTTGGTGCAGCTTTATGTAAATGATCCTTCAACGTGTAACGTTTTGGATACCGCCTATCAATACATAACAGTATATCCATCCATTGAAACTAATTTTGATTTTGTGATTTCCCCTTGTATCAACCAGGTTGCATTTTATGATTCCTCTGCTGTTGCCCCGACTTCGTGGCTTTGGTATTTTGATGACGGTGATTCATCCATGATTCAGAATCCACAACATACCTATAGTACAACCGGTGCTTATGATGTACAGTTGATTTCCTCAACAATAAATGGTTGTAAAGACACAGCTATAGTGCAGGTTAATTTTTTTGAAACACTTCCTATATCAGTAAGTCCGGCTGCCACTATATGTAAAGAAAACACTACCCAGTTAACTGCATCCGGAGGCTTTGAGTATAGCTGGTCCCCAGTAACCGATTTATCTGACCCTTCAATTCCAAATCCTGTTGCAGGTCCCGATACCACTACCATATACACCGTTACTGTTTCAAGTGTAAATGGATCCGGAGATACCTGCATTCAAACTGCAACCGTTCAGATAACAGTAAGCTCTTCTCCAACTATGACCAGCGCTAATACCGCAGCAATTTGTAATGGAGACAACTTGAATATCCCATTAACAAGTGACATAAGCGCTACCTATTCATGGATCGCAGCCAACAATTTAAATACCACAGGAGAAAGTACCACAACACAATCGGGAAGTCCATTAAACAATACGATAACAAATACAACATCATCAGTTGAAACTGTAACCTATACGGTAACACCAACATCAAGCCCTCAAGGTTGCCTAGGAACACCACAAACTGTAACTGTATCTGTAAATCCAAGTCCGGCTATGACCAGCCCTGCAAGTGCTACAATTTGTAACGGAAATACAATTAGTATTCCATTAACAAGTGACCAGGCATCTACCTATACTTGGATTGCTGCCGACAATACAAATACCACAGGTGAAAGCATTACCTCACAAACAGGCAGTCCTTTGAGCAATACCATATTTAATAATACGGTAGTTGTTCAAATCATAACATATACGGTAACGCCAACATCAAGTCCACAAGGCTGTGCAGGAACTCCTCAAACAGTAATAGTGACCTTAACTCCTTCACCAACCATGACAAATGCCGACAGTGCAACAATTTGTGATGGACTAACTGTAAACATACCATTAACAAGCACTATGGCATCCACATATACATGGATAGCCACGGACAATGCGAACACAACCGGTGAAAGCACTACAATGCAAAATGATAGTCTGTTAAGTAATACAATAACCAATACTTCCACTTCAATCCAATCCGTAATTTACACCGTAACACCAACTTTGGTGAGCGGTACCTGCGCAGGGGTTCCTCAAACCGTTATAGTGAGCGTAATTCCTCCGCCAACCATCACCAGTCCGCTTACAGCGGCTATTTGTAGTGATGAATTGTTTAGTGTTCCGTTAACAAGCAATGTAACTTCCACCTATTCGTGGGTCGCTGCCGACAATGCGAATACAACAGGAGAAAGCACAACAATGCAAACAGGAAGTCCATTAAGTAATACATTGACAAATAACAGCACTTCTGTTCAAACAGTGATCTATACAGTTACGCCAACATCAAGTCCCGATGGTTGTGCGGGCGCTCTACAAACAGTAACTATAACTGTTTATAGTGATATTATAGCGGATTTCGATTTTGTAAAAGTACCATGTACCAACCAGGTCACATTTTATGATTCATCTGCTGTTGCACCCGCTTCTTGGCTTTGGTATTTTGACGATGGCGATTCATCAATGCTTCAAAATCCGCCACATACTTATGGTTTATCGGGCACCTATAATGTTCAGTTGATAACATCCACTTTAAATGGTTGTTCAGATACCGTAATTGTTCAGGTTAATTTCGCTGCTGCAAATCCGGTGGTGGTTAGCGCAAATGACACTATTTGTGCAGGAAACAACACACAATTGATTGCTTCCGGAGGTTTTTCTTATTTATGGACCCCCTCATCAAGTTTAAGCAATCCTGCTATTTCTAATCCATTTGCGAGTCCTGATACTACTACAACCTATTCTGTTATTATTTCCAATGTGGATACATTTGGAGATACATGTGTTCATGTTTTAACAACTACCATATTTGTTATTGACCCATCATTGTATTCCATAATTGCAACAACAGATAATGATACATTAGTGGAAGGGCAGTCAACAATAACTCATGCAATTACTGATACAACGTTAGCAGTTAATTGGTCGCCTTCAACAGGCCTGAATAATACAAATTCTTTTAACCCAACAGCTACTCCCGAGCACACAACAACGTACACGGTTTCCATTTTAGATTCGCTTGGTTGCCCTAAAAGAGCAAGTGTTACCATTTATGTGATGTCGAAAGAGTGTGACCCTGCCGATATTTTTGTTCCTAATACATTTACGCCCAATGGGGATGGAAACAACGATGTTTTATATGTGAGAGGAAATGAAATAACAGAACTTTATTTTGCGGTATACAATCGATGGGGCGAGCTGGTTTTTCAAACCTCTGATTTGAAAAAAGGCTGGGAAGGTACCTATAAAGGTGCGAAAGCAGATCCTGCAGTATTCGCATGGTATATAAATGCAAAATGTTTTAATGGCGATGAATTGAAAAAGAAAGGGAATGTAACTTTGATAAGGTAAACCTTAACCCCTGCCCATCTTTACATTCATCCACAAGTTAAAAACCTGTACCATATCCGTACAAGTGTAATTACTCATTGGCTGGCTGAACATGGTTTAATGGAAGCAATGATAATGGCTGGGTATTGCCACGTTACCACTACGAAAAGATATGAAACAATAAAGTATGATGAACTACAAGAGCTATTAAGAAGCGTTCATCCAATGGAACAGCTTGATTTTACTCTTTAATTAGCTTACCCGTTAATACCGTTCTTTGATTTACTGCTTTTACAAAATATACGACAATTTACTTTACTGTAACCAACTTTTTAGCTCCGCTATTTCCTTGTGCTGTTTGTAAATTGTAGTAATAAATACCACTCCGTAAATCTTCGGTTGAAATTTCCAAACTATTAAATGTGTTATCTACATTAAAACGTTTTACTTCTTTACCTTGTGTATCATAAAAAACGATTTCTCCTTTATTAATTCCATTTGGTAAAGTATAATCAATTTTGGTAGAAGAGTTTGTTGGATTAGGATA
>JAIOQD010000108.1 GCA_021413595.1 Bacteroidota bacterium
CGATTATTTCTTCCATTGTAGGGGAAATTCAAAGAGTATAAAATGCCAAGCATACAAATAGATGCAAGCATAATGGTACGAAAGTCGGAAAGGAGATTCAGAGCCAGAGGAAATGTAATAAATAGGAGCTGAGCTATAACAAGCACATGTAATTTAATGCCCAAAAATCGTTTTATATTAAAGCGAAAACTATGGGTCTGGTCAATGAAATCATTAAACCGGTAGATGAGAAATATTCCGCAAATACCACACCATTGTATAAGCAACAATTGTGATATATCCCAGGTATGGGTAACAATGCTTCCTGCTAAAAGAAGAGAGTTGGAGGCAATAAAAAATAAATATAAAGGCTTAAATTTTATTTCTGTAGCTAAGGCTCCTAATGTTTTTAAAGTCAAAGCCATTGATTAAAAGATGAAATGGTTGCTTTAGAATTGATCTACCGCTTTTTAGTTTTGTATCGTAATCTTCAAAAGTACTACTTAACCCTTTTGTGTGTTTTCCTCAACAAGATACATATTTTTTTGAATAATAATTCCGGTATTGGTAAGTTTATCCTATACCTTTATTTACAAACTACTTATAATATTTCAACTCCAAATTAATTCCGTCAAATACTGCATAGCTATTATAATTAACCCATTCACCAAGATTAATGTAGCGACTAGTATCCGACAGTTTTATGTCGAGTGGTAAATGCCGATGGCCAAAAATGAAATAATCAATCTGTTCTTTTTTTAATTTCTCTTTAGCATAAACCACTAACCATTCATTCTCTTCCCCGGTAAATTTTTCGTCCGAAGGAGCATTTTTTAAACGGCTTTTATTCGACCAATAATTAGCCATACTCAAAGCAAAATTTGGATGCAAGCGCGCAAAGAGCCACTGACATACAGGGTTGGCAAATATTTTTTTAATGAACTTGTATCCCTTGTCTCCTGGGCCTAATCCGTCACCATGCCCTAAATAAAATGTTTTTCCATTAAATATTCGTTTGATGGGTTCGCGATAAATAGTCACTCCCAATTCTTTTGGTAAATAATCAAACATCCACATATCGTGGTTGCCTGTAAATAAGATCACAGGTATGCCTGAATCACTTATTTCCGCTATTTTGCCGAGCAAACGTACGAAGCCTTTGGGCACTGTATGTTTATATTCAAACCAAAAATCAAATAGGTCACCCATTAGGTAAATTTCCTGCGCATCATGTTTGATCTCATCAAGCCATTTAACAATGAGCTTTTCGCGAGTCAAACTTTTTTCATAGCTAGGAACACCTAAATGAAAATCGGATGCAAAATATATTTTTTTGTTTGCGTTCAATTATGTTTTTTTTAAGTAATTGCGAAGGATTTTTTTACGAAGCAGCAATCTCAACGATGATGATTGCTACCTTTTTTTCAAAAAAAGGAAAAACTCACAATGACGCTTCACATAAGCGTTGTTAATTTAAAAACTTCTTACAATATCAAATGGATTCAACAAATTCAAATTTAGTGTAAATCGTATTGTTTCCAAATATTCCAGATCATTTGCTTTTTCATAATCTTTGAAATCTTTCGACATTAATATTGGCAAATAAATTTCAAAAACATCTTTCATCAGGGAAATACACACGCCCGAATTATATAATATTTTTTCGTTGATCAATCCATCGTCAGCTGTTGTTCCAATGTCGGCATAGATTTTCAAAGGCAATTTTAAATTTCCGATTGATGATTTTATATTCACCGAAGTTAACCATTTTGATGATTGACCTACTGTGGAGTAATTTTTGAATCCACCATCAGTTTCAGTAAATTGACTTGAAAGTACACCTTCGGTTTCGCTGCGACCAAGAAAAATATTATCATATAAATAATCCTGCTTCCCCGTTTGCCCACTTAAACGAAAGCGATAAGGGTTGGCACCATTTGCGGTTGTTCCTATAAATGTACCTGCAAAGAAGCGAACATTAACCCCCTTGTTTTTTCTTTTAAAGTTGTAAGAATAATCTGCTGTTAATGATAATTTGATCATTTTTTCAATAATAGTTTTTGCCGCAAAAACCCTCTCACCGCCTCCCTGTATGTTTACAAGGATATTTACAGGTTGTATGGCATCTGCTTTTGAAAATCGATAAGAAAGATCATTAAAATTCAAATATATTGGATCACGGGAATAAGTGATAGGTGTAACCTCATAATTTCCTTTGTAATAATCTTTAAAAATATTAATGTTGCGATAGCGTAAAGTCTGCTTGTATGGGCTTCTTGCATACTTCTTTTTAAATTCAATTGTTAACTCAGGTGCAACTTTATTAAAATTCAAATCAGTTGGGTGATTGGTATAGGAGTAACGTGTAGTTGTTGCACCAAAAGTAATTCGCTGAAACAAACTGCTATTTGGAAAGGTGTTGACAGCTACTCGTCCATAGCCGGCAAAATCATTTGTGCTATAGCTTAACATTGGCATCAACTCAAATTCAAATTTCTTTTGAGGTGTTATGTTATTATAAAAAGCAAAACCAAACATCCATTTATT
>JAIOQD010000218.1 GCA_021413595.1 Bacteroidota bacterium
CGGGCATAGCCTCCCCAAATAAGATTATCAGGAGGGTCAATGGTTGCATCTTGGTCGGAACCGGAAAACGAATATCCTCCCCTTCCTCCACCTGATGATGTGGAAGTAGCAAATCCAGGCGACTCCAGATTCCATGCCATACTCCATCCTGCAATGCTTGTGTCGGGATTCCCTTGGCCGGTCCATGATGTAACGGAGCCTGCATTGGCTCCTCCTCCTCCACCACTGTTCCAAACGTTGCCTCCGCCACCGGCATTGGCTGCAGCACCTCTGCAATATTTTCCGCCAAACGCAGAATAATCATTATCGTATCCAGCAATGCCTTCACCCTTGTTGGCCGAAACAGTTAACGTACTGGAAGAATAATAAAGCGTTTGGGAGCGGGGAGTAGCCGGGTTATATAATGCAGCTCCTCTAAAACCTTTACCTGTTGCGGTTATTTTTCCTCCTGCATTTATTGTTGTGTTACCATAAACCTCAAGGGCTAAAATACCTCCTGTTGTTCCATTCCAGGGCTGGCAAGTTAATATACCCGCAACTGTTATTGTTAAGGTATTAAGCCTTGGAACACGCACTATTTGAACCTTTCCTAAAGTGGATGCCCCGGATTGGATTGGCCAAGTATTGTTGCTCCCTGCATTTGAATGATCATAATCATATCACCAGGAGCCAGGTTCCCGAAAAAACGATTATTTACATTTAAGCCGCTTCCCAAAACACTTATAGAAGTACTCCCCGCTGATGCATCAGCAGTTAAAGAAGTGTATTCATTTACAATTGTATTTATTGTATTAATGCTTCTGTTGCCATCTTTCCCGCGCTGCGCATAGGAATAGGAAAAGATGAAAATAAAAAGCAGTAACAAATATTTTTTACTTTTTTTCATTTGAACGTTACCTAACTAATTTTTTCACAAAAAACGAACTACAATGTATTGTTTAATATTGGTTTTTACAATTTCAATTAAAAATTACGGATTTTTTTTTTAAAAATGTATGTAAAGTCATCTAAAGCATTTTCATTGGGGCGTTCCCCTTTCCTGAAAAAGAAAGGGGCGGGCTTTCCGCTTCAATCTTTTTGTGAAGAACAAAAAGGATTTACGCGGAATTTATCCAGAGCCTGTCGAAGGAATCCCCAACGCAGTTCGCAATCAAGTTCCTTTTATTAATCCCTGATGTTAATTTCTTCGAATTGAATTTGCCTGGTTTATAATAGTATCCTAATTAAATTTTGATGTATCCACAATAAATAAAATAATCTTTAGTTTATAACCAACACATGCAAATCAGCATCCCCCTTGTATGTTTAATAAAAAAATACCGAATCAATTTTTTTGATCCTTTTTTAAGAGTCTGTTTAAATTTATTACAAAATAGCTATCGCGTAAAGTTAATTGAGCCAATTATATTAGGTTTCGTTGAAGAAATAACTTTACCTGGAATGTCATCCCGAACCCATTTTTATGGGAGAGGGATCTTTGCCATTCATTAGCGATAGACATAATAAAAACAAGATCCCTTCTACTGCGAAGAACTGGTCGCAAAAGCTCGGGATGACAGAACGAAAGGTGATTCCGTGGAAGTATAAAAAAATGAGGCTCTCAGTAAAACATTAAAAAAATTTATTACCATCAAAAATTATTCATTTCGATTATGGAATTTCTTATTTAAAAGCATCCCCTATTCAAAACAGTTAAACTTTTAAAAAAACAAACGCCATGGACACAAACCACACATCATCTGAAAGCTTTAACGACATTATTTTTGAAAATAGAAACAAAGAGTACGGAGCGTATGCCATCCGCAGATCGTATAATGATAATTTATCGAAGGCACTACTTTCATCAGCATCTTTATTCGGGATAATTGTTTTCTCTGCTTTTTTATTTACAAAAAACAATGACAATGAACCTGATATGCAAGGTCAGCTTCCCTTACAGGATTCCATTTCCGTATTTGTGGATGTGACACCGATCGAAAAACCGGAAGTAAAAATTAAAAAAATTGTAGTACCCAAAGAATTTGTTCCAAAATCGGATAATTTAAATTTGGTTGCTTCTAATGATAAGAAAGATGTTTTAGAAAAAGGGAATGAAGAAATAGTTATCGTTAAAGGCGGTAAATCAGATGGGTTGGATAGTATTCCTGCTGAGATTGGCGTAAAGGTTGAGACCTCCACTCCCACTCTGCCAGTTGCACCTACTGCATTTGCCGATCAGATGCCTGAGTTTAGCGGCAACCTGTTTAAATATTTACGAGAAAATTTAAAATACCCGAGAGAAGCAGTAGAAAATTACACTTCCGGAACTGTGGTCTTACAATTTGTAGTGGAAAAAGATGGCTCAATTGATAATATAAAAATTCTAAACCCTGTACCAAATGGTTGTACCGAAGAAGCAATGCGTGTTGTAAAGTCGATGCCCAAATGGATACCGGGTAAGAACCATGGCGAACCGGTAAGAGTATTGTTTAATTTACCGGTAAAATTTACCATTAAATAAACAATGCGCTGTTTATAACTTGCTTGAACCGAAAAAAAATCAGCCTTTACATACATGTAATTTAGCGATCGAAAAAATATTCATCTTGATTTCGTACGATCAGAAGTATTTAAACGGAGAAGTATTTTAAAATAAAATCACTTTAGTAACGTTGTATAATAATCTAAATTCAAAAAAATATGTTTAATTCTGTTTTATTGCAAATTGTGAGTAATGGGGCTGCTGCTGCAACTCAGGCAGTTGATACTGCAATGAATGCCGCTGCACAAATGCCCTTAGGAACTGAACTTCCAAAGCAGGATTCGCTTTCCCTACTTGATCTGATCCTAAAAGGCGGCTTTATAATGATCCCTTTGGGAATACTTTCTATTCTTACTATTTATTACTTTTTTGAACGTTTTATGACACTTAGTAAAGCTTCAAAATTAGATGCTAATTTTATGAATAATATTAAGGATTACATTCATAATGGAAACAGGGATGCAGCAAAAGCTTTGTGCCGCAACTCTACAAGTCCTGCTGCACGTATGATCGAAAAAGGAGTTGCACGTATGGGCAAACCTCTTAAAGAAGTAGAAGAAGCAATGGAAAGTGTTGGAAAATTAGAAATAAACCGATTAGAGAAAAATTTAAGTATATTAAGTTTGATTGGACGTATTGGCCCTATCTTAGGCTTTGTTGGTACCATTGCCGGTGTTATTAAAATTTTCTATGATATTTCATTAACTGATAATATCAGTATAGGCGTTATATCCACGGGCTTGTATCAAAAAATGATTACTAGTGCTTCGGGCTTAACCATTGGGTTGATAGCGTTTATCGGTTACTACATTCTGAATTCAATGCTTGATAAAACAATTAATAAAATGGAAACTGTTTCATCAGAATTTGTTGATATGCTTCAGGATCAAGCGCTATAAAGCAAATCCTCTAAAGTGCAGGAGATGGTGCTGGTTGAACTAATTTTTTCATTTTTTTTGCGTTAGGGATTCCTTCGACA
>JAIOQD010000219.1 GCA_021413595.1 Bacteroidota bacterium
TTTGTTATCGAAGATACTGCTGTGGTTGTAAGTGTTGGAAATGTGGCTCCATACCATGCCGGTATATTTGAAGTGTTAAGTTGTAAAAATTGGCCAGGTATCCCTACAGGTATCATTACCCATGCTGCACCATTCCAGTATTGCATATCTCCGGCATTATTTCCGGCAGGTTTATTTAATATTTGAGCATCACCACTTGTAGCATTCCAGTCGGCATTTACATTTACTTCGGCACCAGCTGCAATACCTGCTAATTTTATTGAATCAACGGCAGGGTAAGTGTTTTTTGCCGTGTTTGCCAGCACTTCGGTGTTATTAGTTACGTTTGTTTGAAAGTCGGTGATTTGTGCAGCAGGAATAGCAATACCTGTACTTTTATCCCATGCAGTAAAAGCAGGATCTGTTTCAGTAATCGTTCCAATAAGGGAATCTGCTGTTTTTGCGTGCAAAGCATAAGGAATACTTAATAACTGGCTTGTTCCGGAAATGCTGTAATTAGTTCCTCCTGCTACGTCAGTTTCGGTTTTAATGAAATACGGTCCGTTAGCCCAATTGATAGCATCAAAGCCTGTTCCGCCTCCTATTTCAATACTCACCAAACCATTCACATTGGTAGTTGGAGTTTGCGTTTCAACATATACAGGAGTTCCTGTTGATGAACCTTGCAAAATGCTTATTTGCATCCCTACAAGAGTTGAAGTAAGCAATGTGCCACCACTGTTGCGAATAACTGCCTGATAACTCATTTTTTGAGGCGCCTGAGCATGCACACTTACTACAAATAATAACACAGCTAAAATGGTAAGTATCTTTTTCATAGATCTAGTTTTTAATGATTTTAAATATTTTTACTTCTTTATTGTTTTGGGCCACTTTAATAAAATACGTAGCAGGAATAAGGTTTTCCATTGAGATAATAGTTTCGGAAGCACTTACTTTTTTACTTTCTAATAGTTTAGCATTGATATCGTAAAGTTGATAATTGAGATCTTCCATTTTTAAGTCATCTACTTTCAAGTTCACATGATCAATTGTTGGATTTGGATATGCCGAGCACAAAAGGCTTACCGCTTTGGCTTCTGCAAGGCCTAAAACAACTGAAATTTCGTAAGGTTGTTGTACACCCTGCGCCACAGAACCATCTGTTCCACTTGCAGTGGTGTAAACAACTTGCCCAAGGGAGTAGCTTACTGAGCCATCAGCTCCCGATATATTACCACCTGAGGCTATCACTGCTTTTTGTGCAAATCCTATCAGCCCTAAGCCCAAACAGAGTATTACACTTAATTTTATTTTTTTATGCTGCATTTTTTGTTTGTCCTATTTAATGGAAATTTCAAATTTAATTTTTTATTCATTTAATATTATTTTTTTGTTTTCCAATTTTTGATATTTAACGTTCCCAGAGCAGGCGCAGAAAGCGTTTTTTAATTTAACTTTTCTACGAAGCCTAGATTATAAATTTACAATATTTTTTCTTACTAGTGTATAAACACTGATTTTGCATTTCGAAAAATTTGCATTAAGGTAATGTTCGTAGCAGGGCAACTTCCTTCTTTCGTTAAGTTTTCGATTTGCACAATAGTCGAGTTATATTTTTTTTCTGTCTTCTGTCACAGCTGAACACCGATTACTAAAATGTCGTCCACTTGTTCTGTCCCTGCTTTCCAATTTTCTATAATGTTGTCTAAGTGTTGCCCTTGTTCCTTCATTGGCTTGTCTTGAATTTCGAGTAGGATTTCTTTAAATTTTTTTGTCATTAATTTTTTTTTATCTTTTCCTCCAAATTGGTCTGCATAGCCATCTGTGAAAATATAAAAAGTATCGCCTTGTTGTAATTTTATTTCGTGCGTGTCGAAGTGCTGGCTGTCATCCGTGAAACCACCAATTGCTTTTTTTGTTGCTTTTATTTCTTCTACTTCGGTTTGTCCGTTGCGGATAATCCAAATTGGTCTGTTTGCACCAGCATACTTTACAATATGTTTGTCCGTGTCTACGGAGCAAAGCGCAATGTCCATTCCATCTCGTGTAGAATTTTCATTTTCTGATTGCTTTAAAGATGTTTTTATGCCATTGTTCAGCAAGGATAATATTTCACTTGTGTTGCTGCTTTCCTGAACTGCATCAGTTAATCTTTCGGAACCAATCATACTCATAAATGCTCCTGGAACTCCGTGTCCTGTGCAGTCAGCAGCAGCAATAAAAACAGATTTATTGCTTTTGTGAAAGAAATAAAAATCACCACTTACAATATCTTTTGGCTTGAACAACACAAAGGAGTTTGGAAATGCCGCCCATATATCTCTACGGTGTGGAAGCATTGCACTTTGTATGCGTTTGGCATAAGTGATACTATCAAGTATTTCTTTTTGCTTTTCTTCTACTAATTTATTTTTCTCATCAACGATTTTTTTCTGTTCTTCGGTTTCCTTGCTCTTTACTTCAATTATTTGTTTTTGTTTGCGCGTTATACGAAGTGAACGAAAAATAAAGCCAGCAAAGATCATAACTAACAATAAACCAATAGCAACAGAGGAAATGATAATTTTTTGTTTCTTACTATCCGCTTCTGTTATGGCATCTTTTTTTTCCTGCTCAGCTTTGTTTGCAGCTTCTTTTTTACCAAACTCGTAATTCATTTCTTTGCGCACCAGTTGCTTTTTATTTTCCTGACTGAAAATAGTATCTTTTAGTGCTACTGCTTTTTTGTAATGCTGCAGCGCTAGTTGAAAACGTTTGGTTTCGAAATAGAGGTCGGCCATGGCTTCTTCTGTGTGTCTTTCATAATCCATTGCCCTTATTTCTTTATCGGCTTCCAATGCCTTTAATAAATACTTCTCTGCTTCTGAATATCTTTTTTGTGAAGTATACAAAGAGCCAATGTTGCCAAGACACATTGCAATTCCGTCTTTGTTTCCGAGTTCTTCCCCTACTTTCAATGCCTTGAAAAAATAGTAAAGAGCTTTTTTATATAGAGAATCTTTTGTGACTTGATTTCCGCTGCGCATAGCTTGTTCACCATAGACAATTCCTATATTACTGAACCATAATGCAATTCTGTTTTTATCTTCGAGTTCTTCCGACATTTTCAATGCCTTGAAATTATAGTCTAAGGAACTAGAGTAAGCACCTTGATGATAATAGACAGTGCCGATGTTGCCAAGACATATAGCAATTCCTTTTTTATCTCCAATTTCTTCTGCCATTTTCAATGCTTTGAAATAGTAGTTCAATGCTTTAGGAAAGTCACCTTGGTATTTATAGACCAGTCCAATGTTGCCTAGCCGTTTTGCTATTCCATTTTTATTTTTCAATTCCTCATCGAGTTTTAACGCTTTCAGATAATAGTCAATGGCGCTGGTATAATCGGCTTGTCCTAAATAAATGTTGCCAATATTATTACTTGCCTGAGCAATTCCCTTTTTGAAATTCAGTTTATGAGCAAGTTCTAAGGCTTCTGTTCCGATGTTTAATCCTTTTTCGTAATCACCAGTCATTTCGTATTCACGTGTTAATTGATAAAAATGAATTACCTTACTGGTATCGGGTTTGTCGGTTTTAAGGAGGGTTAGAAGGGAGTCAATCTTGCTTTGCTGCGCAAGCGAAATGTAATGACAAAAACAAAGTGTCAGAATGAAGAGAAGATATTTTATTATGTTTGTCAATTATTCTATATTGCTGTTCGGTTTAATTGCCTTGCCACAAACAAGATACATTCGCAACCTTTGCGCTTATTTCCATTATATATAAAAATGTAATCCGAAAAAAATATCTCACCCACAACTCAGCCATTAGCGCAAAAAAAAGTCCCGAATAAATCGGGACTTTTTTTTTAAAATTTATTTATTAGCTTAAAGCAATTCGTTTGAAGCTGGTTACAGTCAAACCTTTTTCAGAATCATTCAAATACTGAGCAATAGTTTTTTTGCCATCTTTAATAAATTCCTGGTTAAGTAAAGTAGATTCTTTGTAGAATTTATTTAATTTACCCAATGCAATTTTTTCTAACATATCTTCCGGTTTACCTTCTTCGCGAGCTTGTTCTTTTCCAATTTCAATTTCACGTTTAATGGTATCGGCATCAACATCGCCTTTATCAACAGCTACAGGAGCCATTGCTGCAACTTGCATGGCAACATCTTTTGCTACTTCAGCAGTAACAGTTGCAGAACTAAATCCTACAATGTTTGCTAATCTGTTTCCCGGGTGGTTGTAAGCAATAACAAAAGGAGCTTCAACAAGTCCAAATTTAGTTAATTCAATTTTTTCACCAATAACACCTGTTTGCTCAATTAATTTATCAGCAATAGTAATGTTATTATCATACGCTAATGCTTTTACTTCATCAGCAGATGTTGCATTTTTTGCAATTGCAATATCTAAAATGTTATTAGCAAGAGTAATAAAGGCTTCATTTTTAGCAACAAAATCCGTTTCGCAGTTTACACCTAAAACAACACCGCGTTTGTTATCTGCAGTAGTTTTAGCAACTATCAAACCTTCTTTAGAGTCACGATCGCTACGGTTAGCAGCTACTTTTTGTCCTTTTTTACGCAATTCATCAATTGCTCTTTCAAAATCACCTTCTGCTTCAGTTAATGCTTTTTTGCAATCCATCATACCGGCACCAGTCATTTGTCTTAACTTGTTTATTTCTGCGGCTGTTATAGTCATTGTTGACATGTTTTTGATAATTTGGTAATTTGGTAATTTGATTAGTTGAAAATTATATTAACACATTTTCAAATTATCAAATCTTCAAATTAGATTAGTTAATTTTTCTTCTTGGTTTTTTAGCACCTGCTGCAGTTTTTGTAGCTGTAGCAACACCACCGTCATCTTCAGTAGTTTTGAATTTAGCATCTACGCTTAATTTTTCAGCTTCATCGCGAGATGTTTTACCACCTTCTTTTTCTTCAGCAGCAGTATTTTCTTTATCTACTTTACGCTCAGCTAAACCTTCTTCAATTGCTTTTGTAATAATTGATGTGATCAAAATGATAGATGTGGAAGCATCATCATTTGCAGGGATCGCATAATCAACAGCGTTAGGATCGGAGTTAGTATCAACAATAGCAAATGTAGGGATGTTCAAACGTTTTGCTTCTGCAACTGCGATATGTTCTTTAGAAATATCAACGATAAATAATGCAGCTGGTAAACGGGTAAGATCAACAATACTACCTAAGTTGGTTTCTAATTTTGCGCGTTCACGTGAAATTTGTAATTTTTCTTTTTTAGAAATATTTGCAAACGTTCCATCAGTTGCCATTTTATCAATAGTAGCCATTTTTTTAACAGCTTTACGGATAGT
>JAIOQD010000220.1 GCA_021413595.1 Bacteroidota bacterium
TTTAGTTAGATGTTATTTTTTGCAAATATATAATTATATATAATGTTTTACAAATAATGTTTTATATATAATGTTACATATATCTTTTATATGCTGTTTTTTTGTTATATGAAAGAAAAAGGAAAAGAAACAAAAAAAGTCCAAAACGAAAAGCCTGATTCTACCGACTCTGATTTTGTTAAGTTAGGAAAGCGTATGCGGGAACTACGCATTAAAAAAGGATTTAAGAGTTTTGAAACATTTGCTTATGATAACGAATTGCCTCGTGTGTTATATGGAAATTATGAAAAAGGTGTAGGCAATATCACCTATAAGAATCTGTTAAAAGTTATCAGGGCATTAGGAATTTCCTTGAAAGAGTTTTTTAGTGAGGGGGTTGATTGAATTAAGAAAGATGCTATTTGTAATTTTTGCAGTTTAATTTTTTGTACATTTGTAATGGGTTTTCGCTCCCACATATTGACAACTAAATGTAGGCTATACGTGTGTAGGGTGGTGTCTTGTACTAACCTTGCTCATTCCACCGAAAATCTTTATTGTTTTTAAATCCCGTTAACTGTCATCTTGAAGAAGGAAAAACAGAAAAGCCCCGCATTTCTGCGAGGCTTTTGTTCTAAGGGATTAATTCCCTTTCAGCAACAGGAAGTTATTTATTGTCCCTTCCACCGCCTGATGGATTGCCAGTCGTACTGGGCATTCCGCCCTTACCTTTTGCCATTGAAATTAGATTTTGTGATTTGCCTACTCTGGGGTGCTTTTCGGCTACTGCATCCTGCATTTTGATATGGACTTCGGAGTGAAACCATCTTTAGGTCAAAAGAAATAATCAAACCCTTCCTCATCACTTTTTCGTTTCGGTGTTCTTAGGAACATTCGGGGGAACATTTTTTTTACCCGATTGATTGGGATTCAATTGTGTTCCTTTGTTTCCGTTTGCTTGTCCATTTTGTTTATTTGTCCCACTTGTTCCTATATTGGAATTTTGTTGGTTGGACTGGTTTTGTTGTGGAGTGATTTTCGTTTTACTCATAACTTATTTTTATTAGTGAGCTACGAAGATATACCACATTTATAACTTAAAATCGTTTTTGTAACCAATCATAAATTTTTGTAAGTAAAGTCTTTTCTTTATTCCATTCTTTATAACGGGAAAATTTATTTTTGTGTTGTAAAGCGTATCATCAGAAAAATTAATAATATTAATTTGTTCCGCTTTTAGTTCATCTATATTGAGCTTTAAGAGATTCTTTTTACTCAATTCGTAACAATCAACATTTACTATTGCATTTTTAGATACGTTAAGTAAATAATAATTTAGCGGGTCTATGTATTTTACCAGATAATTAAATGAGTAAATATCATTATTTGTGAAATAGGTCTTTAATATCACACCTTTTTTTGTTTCTTCTTTTATAAAAAACATTTTCCTTCTACTCCTAACTTTTTCCTTGTCTGTATCTTTGAAATCAGGGCGAGTAATAATTGCAATAACATTTTCAGGAATTAGTTTTATCACTTCATTATCCTCATAAATATTCTGAACCTTCAGCTCTTTTTCTTTTGGAGAATAAAAACTCTCATCATATTTCATTACAACCCCAAGTGCATTATAAAGAGCCAATGGAGAAATTGTAGATACATTTTCTAAATCATTATTTTCGCTGTCATAGGCGAAAACTAAACTATGCCAAAGTTTTAAAACAAGTTTTTTTGCTTTATCTTTTTCAATAGCAGATAAATCGGCAGTCAATAAAGCCTCTAACGCATCCAATTGTTTATTTTCAACTTCAAGGGATATAGTTTTATTCTGTACCATAGTGTAAGACAAAAATACAAAATAAACAGTGAGGTAATTTTTAATCTAATTCAATAGTTTCCAATTTATACGAGTTTAATTTCTTATACTGTTATTTGATTTTTTGTACATTTGTGAAACAATAGGGGTTTCTTTATCCAAAAAAGTATAAACTTTGTGTCTATGCCGTCCCCCTTACCTGCACGTTTTATGGGTATCGGACTTCGTTGGCAAACAAAAGGGTGCATTTTGTTGAATTAAGGGCAGTTCAGATAGTGATATTGCGGTACATTATTCCAAAGTTTTTATAACACCTTGAAAAAAAATAAAAAAGGTTGAATTACTACTTGAGCAATCAGAGCTACCGGAGTAATTCAACCTTTTTTATTTTTACATCTCTAATTTTCGCAATAGATTCTATCAAATTCTTTTGATTACAGGAATGTTTTGTAAAAAAACGAAAACAAAACTGTAAAGTCTATAATGGAAATTTACTCAACCGTAAATTATCCGTAAAGAATTAGAGTTTAACTTAGGCTATCCGTAAAATAATTATGCAAAATTAGATTTAGCTGTAAAATAACTATGAAAAACAGATTTAACCGTAAAGCATCCGTAAAATATCAATCAATTTCAGAAAGCACATCCGTAAACTTCGCTTTGAGTTCATCCGATAACACCACATTTACACGTCTTTCTCTTGAATATTTCAACCCTTGATACCACTTTACCATTTTAGGTACAAGAACATTTTCAATAAACCCAAAATGTTTATAATCACTCGGTAAAGTAGTGTAATAGCGGTCATTGGTAAACCCTGTTATTCGTTCACAAAGCCAATTTACTTTATACAATGGTGTTTCATCTTGTTGCTCAAATTCCAATAATTGAGTTAAGCATTCTTTTAATAATTTATTGGCATCATCAACAATTCGCTTGGTTGCCATAAGTTTAATATTTTCAATAGCTTCATTCATTACATTTTTAAAACCGTCAATTTTTTCCTGCATCTTGGCTTCTTGGTCTTGTTTATTTCTTTTAATTTGAGCTATTTGATTCTCCTTTCTTTTTTCACTTTCGGCAAATAATACCTCCCTGCGAATAGCTTCGTTATGATTTTCATTGTTTCTATTATTGTAATAATTATCAATTCTTTCAAGGTATGCCCCTTGTCTGCAAGCTCCAGAACAAAATTTTGCATCGGTGCGCTTGGCTTTAAATTCATTATTGCAGTATTCGCATTGCTTGTTTGTTATTTTCATTTTTTTTTATTTTATGTATTTATTTGCAAACCGGTGCCTGTTTCCAAGTTTCCAATGGAACCCTTATCGGAAACGGTGGAAACGGAAACAAAAGAATCGGGGTACTTTTTTTTCCACTTTGTTATTGTTCCTTTTGAAATGCCTAATTGCTCGGCTATTTGTCCATAAGAGAGCTGTTGATTGAGTAATTCCACAACATCCTTAATCTGTGGTGGTGTTTCTCTGTTTCCTGTTTCCTGTTTCAAATGGTCATATTCATTTCCTAAACCTATATATTTTAAAGTCAGAAAATTATTTGGCTTTGCTATCTCACAAACTATTACATTGCTCGTATCGTAAAGCAATTCTCCGCTTCTGCTTGGCTTTACTTGCTTCCAATATCTGATATTACTTCCCTCAGTGCTTTTTCCGATTGCCGAAACGCTGTCTGCAAAATTGCTCAAATGCTTACTACCTGCTAAATTAACTATGGTTATTGGGCTGTTTAAAAATATTTTTGGAGTGTGTGCTAACACTAATATTGATAGGTTATATTGTTTTTTCAATTCAATTAATTTTCGCATTACTTCTAATGCAATTTGAGTGTCCTGTGTACTTTGTGTATCCAGGAAAGTGAGATTATCAATGACTAAAACTTTTGCATCTATTTTCTCAATATCAAATTTTATTTTATCAAATAATACATCATTGAATTTTGCTTGCGGATTTATGTTGGTTAAGGCAACAAAATCAATTGTGTCAATAAAAAAATTTTCATTAAAATTATATCCCCCTCCTTCTTCATTCGTATATCTTTTTTTGAATTGCCTATCTGATAATTCAAAATCATAGTATAGAACACGTACAGCTTCGTTTTCATTTTCCAAAAACATCATTCCATTACCTCTACTTATTGCATCGGAAATTGCAACAGCTAAAATGCTTTTACCGATTCCGGTATCAGCAAATAATATATGAAGTTCATTAGTTTGCCAAATCGTCCCGCAGAGTTGCTTGATGTGTGGTTGGTTTTTTGCGTCTAACATTCTTTGCATCGAATTTCTAATTTGTGGCAGTTCATTAAAAACTGTTTTTGTATCTTTCTCCATTGCGTATAATTTTTTCGAGGTGGATGTTAGAGCATCGCCCCGATTTTTTAATAGTGGTCAGCCCACTTTTGTTTCGTTAATAATTCGTGGTAAGCTCGATACGCTTCCTGTTCCAAATGTTTATGTGGTACACCGCCTAAATTAGCTTCTTTTTCATCTTTGCGCCCCTTTAGGTATTTCTCTCTGCCTATTTCATCATTCCTGTTCCGTTCCAGCTTTTTAATTATCTCATAACTTTCAATTACCTTTTCAAAGTCATTGATTTCGCCAGCAACAGAATTAAGGTATGATTGCGAACTTTTCGGATCGCTTTCAATTTTTTCTAAATAAAGTTTTTTTTTGCTTAATCTTTCGAGGGCAATTTTCAATCGTAGTTCGTGGAGGGGTATTTCAAGAATAAGTTCGAGTGTTGTGTCCATTTGAAATGATAAAAGGAAGCCACTTATTTAAAAGTGGCTTCCGATTAATTTTTAATCTTCTTCGTTTTCCTGTTCATTCGCTGTTTCAACGAGTTTTTCAAGTTGTTCAATAGCATCGAACGTGGATTTGTCAAAATGAACTTCAATAAGTAGTTCATCGTTGTCCGTTGTTCCGAGGATTTCATTTTCTAATTCATTCTCAGCGAGAATTTCCGAAAATTCAATTATTGAATTTACAGGTACTTCAAATTCAGTCTTCATTTGTTTTTGGTTTTAATTGTTTGACATTTATTTAATTGATTGTTGTAAAATTGTTTTATCAGTTGTTTTCTATTGGGACACGATACTCATGCTATGTATCATCATGCCGGTTATTTTCTAACAGTTTGATTATATCATTCTTGTTATAAAAGTTTGTTCCGCCAACTTTTGAAAAAGCGAGTTTTCCGTTTGTTCGCATATTCCAAAACCAAGTGGTTTTTTTACCTAATAGTTTTTTTGCATCGGTTTCAGAAATATAATCACCGAGTAGGCTATTAGCAGTCTTTTCGCCTTCTAACAGCGATAAAATTTTATTGCTGTTTTTTTCTATAGATTGCAAAAGGGCTTTTGGGACGAGAAAATAGCCTTCGTCATTTTCATTTTTTATCATGGGGTTTTTAATTTTATTGTTATTTATTTTATTAAATATTAATAACATTGAATGTAAAAAAATAGTGATTAATGTTTAATTTGTTTTTGCTTTTTTATTTGACTATATCTTTGATTAATTTTTTCTATTGGACTAATCTTATCATTTACTGCATTTTCAATTAAGTTCGTCATACTATTCATAAGCTCAGGCTTGCGTTTGTATATTTTAAGAAAATGCTCGTTAAGTTTCTTTTTATAGCTACCGTCTAACCAATCTATAATGGTTGGGAAGTCATATTGGGTTGCACGTGGAAGAAACTCGCTAATTTTTTTATATGTCTCTATTTCTTCATATAGACTTGTATCTATTACTTTAGAAAAATTATCGAATAATATTCCACCTACCTTATATAATAACAGTACTGTGTTTTTGCTGTCTTCTCTATTAAGGTTTAATGTTTGGGTTAATTCGTTTTTGGTTTTTAAAATTGTTAATCTTAATTTTCGTTTGAGGTAATGTTCTAATGCAGTGTAAATCGAGATTGTGTAAATTTTATATTTGTCTTTTATTCCTTTTAAATCATACTTATCACTATCAGATGAAATATTGGTTTCATATAAAATGACTTTTTTAATAAGTTTTTCTTCAAAAGCCATTAGACCTTTATCCGATTCCTCCACATCTTTCATACTCGTATAAAAAAAACCATAACTACTTTTAAATTGCATATTCTTACGGTTATAAGTAACATTCACATACAATGGATAATGGAAAATTTCTTTTCCGTTTTCTGTCCATTCAGAACATGATAGAATTTTCTTATTCAGAAAAAAACGAACTGTTATTTTTTTTGGTTTTAGCATCTTTTTTAGTTTTGATGGCACAAATATATGAAAGTTATTAATAAAAATGAAAAATAATAACATTTTGTAAAACAAAATGAAATATTCTTATATCTTTAAATCTGTAAAACAATTACCAATTAAGGCGTATGGGGATTTCAGACAGAAGTTATTTAAGAAATCACAATTTCTTTTCAAGTTTATTAGCAACATTTTGTAAATAATCATTCGTGATTTTTGCGTATATCTGTGTTGTCTTAATACTTGTGTGTCCTAACCATTTACTAACTGCTTCCATAGGTACTTCATTGCTTAATAAAATGGTAGTGGCGCAGGTATGACGGGCAACATGGTGAGTAAGTTTTTTTTTAATACCAGCAAGGT
>JAIOQD010000112.1 GCA_021413595.1 Bacteroidota bacterium
CAAATGATAAACCGGTTCCTGCTCTAACAATGTTGAGAATCCATCCCTACCATACTTAAGATCAGCAAAATCGAAAGAAAAATTACTTCTACGCATTTCTTGAATTGCAAAAGCATTTTTTGTTGTAAACTGATTATTTGAAGTAGATACTTTAAACATTACCACAGTTTGCGCTTCAATAAGATTTTTAAATTTCCCATTTACTTTTTCATAATGACGAAAAAAAGAAAAAGAGGCGAAACTTGAATCGGTGTAATTAATAGGTATTAAAGAAATGGCTTTCAAAACAATTTCTTTTGCTGACAGTCCAACAACACTTACAGCGTTAAGATTGAATTGAGTTTTGTTAATATATATATTCTCAATACCATTGAATGTAGGATGAAATATAATTGTATCCCTGATACCCAATGCAGAAATTTCAAAATGAAGTTCTTTTAAGTTACCAGGCAATTGAAAGCTAAATTCGCCATTATGATTTGTCAACGTGTTTCTGTTAATGTCCGCCAGTTTAACAACTGCAAACTGAATTGCTGTTGAATCTTTGGAGTCGAGTAAAATGCATCTGAAACTAGTCTGTCCAAATGTTGAAACGGTAACTGTAATAAGAAAGACAGTCAAAATTTTTTTCATTGTCCGTGAATTGAATTGGATTAAAAAATAAAATTTCGTCACAATACAAGAATTACATTTTCAAATAAAAAACGGAGAACCTTTTGAGTCCCCCGCCTTAAAATATCCGAACTAAGGTGGAAGCCTTTAGTTCTTCAATTTTTCGTTTATGGCTTTTAACTTATCTAAAAGTTGCAAGCGCGCGTATATTTGTTTTAAAGCTATCATCGTGTTTTTTTCATTGGGATGCAATTCTAAAGCTCTTTCTAACACCGGCATAGCATTTTTAAATTGTTCAGTTGCCTTTTCGTTTGCTGCCGTATATTTTTTATTATCGGTTATTTTATCAGCTGCTTTATTAAGCACTACCCCTTGATTGTTATATAAAACCCCTAAATTATAAAGCGCATCAAAATAATCAGGTTTTAATTCAATTGCCTTTTTATAATCAGCTTCCGCCAATGTGATGTTTTCGGCATAGTCTTTTGGTTTTTCGAGGTCATTGCCGGCATTGTCTTTAGGATTTGCCAGATTATCATAAATATTACCTCTCACAAGATATAAGTTATGATCAGTAGGTTTTGCTTCAATGGCGATATTTAAGTTGCTGAGGGCTTCCCGGCTTTTCTTAATTTCCAAAAAGTAGTTGGTTTCGCTTATTACTAAATTAATATCATTCGGAAAAGCTGCTCTTCCTTTTTTTAATACGTCCATCGAACCTACAGTATCTCCCGCCATTTTATAAACTGCTACTAATGAGGCAAATGTATTTCCCTGCCCCTGTTTAGTTTCGATCATTTTTTGGTAATACTTTTTAGCTTTATCATAATCTTTAGCCATTTCTGCTGATGTGGCACAAAAATAAAGTACAGTGGTATCGGCACTACCACTGATTTCATAAGCGCTTTCAAAAGCAGCTAATGCTTCGGGGT
>JAIOQD010000113.1 GCA_021413595.1 Bacteroidota bacterium
AATTTATTCGAAGCTAGAAAGCGCAATATTGGTGATTATTCGGGAGGGATGCGTCAACGTTTTGGTATTGCTCAGGCATTGTTAGGCAATCCCAAATTAGTAATTGTGGATGAACCTACTGCTGGCCTGGATCCTATGGAACGTAATCGTTTTCATAATTTGTTAAGTGAGATCGGTGAAAATATTATTGTTATCCTTTCCACTCACATTGTTGATGATGTGCGTAATTTATGCTCAAATATGGTGATCATGAATCAAGGAAAAATATTGCTTTCAGGTAAACCCGCTCAAACTATCGAAGATATGAAAGGTAGGATTTGGGTGAAGTATATTGATAAAGAACAGTTGACCGAACACAAAAGCAATTTTAAAGTTATTTCTACCAAAGTTGTAGAAGGTAAGATTCAGATCCATGTATTCAACACAACGCAACCTGATGCTTCGTTCGCCCCTGTAACAGCAGACTTGGAGGATGTTTATTTTGCAACGATAACAAATTAGTTGGAAAGTTTAAAGTTGGAAAGTTTAAAGTTCTATCCTGTGATAAACAAATCCAAATTTTTCAAATTCAGGAAATAACTAACAAACTTTCCAACTTTAAACTTCAAACTTTTAAACTTTCAAACTGATTTAAAAAATGTTCAAACAAATATTTTTTTTCGAGTTAAAACTCTGGTTCAAAAAACCTGCAACCTATATTTTCTTTCTGGTATTTCTGGGACTATCCATGTTACTTACCTCAGCAGTTGCTGGTTTGCTTGGAGGCACCAGTTCAGATAGTAATGCTACCATTAACTCTGCAAATGCAATTGCAGGAATTTTAAATGGCTTGAGTACTGATATAATTGGGGCTATTATTTTAATTACCATTATTGCTCCCGCTGTATATAAAGATTTCCAGTATAACATGCATCCACTATTATTTACCAAGCCCATCAGTAAATTCGGATATCTATTCGGACGATTTACGGCTGCATTTTTAGTTGCCATGTTTGTGCTAACCGGCACCGTTTTGGGCCACATGATTACATGTGCTTTACCCGGAATTGAAGCTGAAAAATTAGGTTCATTTCAAATAATGAATTACCTGCAAGCATTTATTTTATTTGTTGTTCCAAACACATTGTTGGTTGGCGCTATCTTCTTTTCCTTGGTTACATTTTCACGTAATATGATAGCCGGTTATGTGGGTTGCATTGCATTGATATTAATTAAAGGTATTGCATCATCATTGCTTGCAGACTTGGATAATCAAACACTTGCATCATTGCTCGAACCATTTGGCGAACAAGCCTTAAATAAAATCACAAAATTTTGGTCACCTTCCGAACAAAATACTTTACCTATTCCTTTTGAAGGTGTTCTTCTTTACAATCGTTTATTATGGCTTGGAATAGGCATAGGCATAACCATTTTAACATTTCTTCGTTTCAAATTCAGCCAGTTTAATGAACCTGTTTCATTCTTTCGTAGAAAAAGAAAAGAAATGTTATCAATTGCATCAGCACCTGTTAATTCTTTAGCTGATGTGCCGAAGGCAACACAAAATTTCAGTTCTAAGTTCAGCTTTTATCAAACCTATTTTTTAGCAAAATTCGAGTTTAATAAAATTGTAAAAAGTATATTTTTCTTAATTATTATAGCCTTAAGCATTTTAAGTTTTGTTGCGGTTAGTTCTCAATTAGGGCTTATTTATGGCACTTCTACCTTTCCGGTAACCTACCAGATCTTACAAGTGGGAGCAGGAATATTTCAATTTTTCATGATCATTTTAATTGTTTTTTATGCAGGCATTGTTGTTTGGCGTGAACGTGAGGCTAAGGTGGATGAATTAGTTGGGGTAAGCCCTCTGGCTCCATGGGTAAGCTTTGCATCTAAATTAACAGCGATGATTTCTGTACAAATTATTTTACTATTTGTTATAATGATCACCGGAATGTCAATTCAAATGTATAATGGTTATTACAATGTAGAAGCACTTCAATACATCAAAGAATTATTTGGATTTAAATTAATTAGTTTATCATTGATATGCGCATTGGCAATGGCTGTGCAGGTAATAATCAACAATAAATATGTTGGATATTTTGTGGCCGTATTGATTTTGATCTTGTTACCAATTGCATTCAGTTTATTGGAATGGAATAATCAATTGTTGATGTTTAACAGCAGCGGCCCTCGCCT
>JAIOQD010000114.1 GCA_021413595.1 Bacteroidota bacterium
CTGCTATCAGGTCGATGGGGGAGGCGCGAACAGAATAAATCGCATTAATTGAAATTTCTGCATCCAACAAATCACCACTCCAAACAATGGTACTGCCGGGATCAATAATAAATTTCTTTTTTATAACTGATTCCAACGAAACGATATAACTTCCATCATTTAAATTATATGCTCCGGTTAGACTCATTTTACCACTCCGGTCTATTGTGAAATTTAATGCAGCCTCGCCTTTAACAACCAATGAATCACTGGAACTAGGATCCATTAGTAGGCGGAGCGTAGCTTGTTTATCTATTTCTATGATTGAAGAAATATCAAAGCCTACTAATCCGGATTTTTCCTTTTCTTTTTTATTTTCACCGTAAAGTATCGGGTTAAGTTTTTTCGGGTCCTCAAATTCTACAATATCTTCACCTTTGTCAGTTGAAAGCTTTTTTTCAGGAACAGCAAAAGTAAATGTTGACCCTTTTTTCATTTTTAATTTTGCGTTCACAGTGGGCAATGTCATTGGACCTTTCACATCGATCTTACTATCGATTATCATTCGACCATAAAATTCTTTGTTTTCTTTTGCAGTAGTATTGAATAGCATAAAATCTTTCGTATTCAAATTTAGTTCAAAAACAAAATTTTTAAAGTGTTCCATTTTAACTGCACCATCAATTATGGCAGTGTGTTGGTCAGGATCTAAAATTGTGAACGTGTTAAAATATATTCCATCTTTTTTTAATTGAACCGTTTCATGTTTCAACTGCAACATGTTATTTAATGCTGCAGGTTTTACAAGTACATTGTTAAATGTTAATTCACCTGTTACTTCCGGTGATTCAGAAGAGCCTTCTATCAAAAAAAATCCTGTAAGATGTCCTGAGGCTTCCGATATTTTCCCCATTGAAAATGCCTCCACTGTTTTCATTGATAGAGATTGGATGGTTGTTTCTAAATGGATGGAATTATCACCACCCTTAGGAATAAAAAGACCGTTTGCCTTTAGATTGTTATCCACACCGGATACATTTACGGCAATATTGAATTTTTCGGTTGTAGGGTTGTCTGCTTTTAAAGATAAATCTCCAATGGGTACTTCGCGGACAATCAAGTTGCTTATTTTGGCATCTGCAATTATGCCATAAGTATCATTAACCCTTTTGAGTAAAATATTACCGTCAACATTACCTTTAATTAGGCTTGTATCTTTTTCTATAATTCCTGATATATCATCCAGTTTGAAGTTTTTGATGGCAATATTTAGGTCATCATTAAATTGATCGTGTACAGAAGCAATATTGATTTGACTTTCTGTTTTATTTATAAAAAGATGATGAATTAAGAAACCTTGTTTTCCAAATTCAATATAATTGTCCGATGCTATATCCCAACGGTCATTCATTAAGTAGAAATCATGAGGGTCCAGTAAGAGTTTGTAGTTCTCTTTGTTTTTTACAATTTGAGAACGTATCAAAAGTTTTTTATTTTGGGCCGAATCGATTGAAGATATATTTGCAAATATTTTTTTATCAACAAGTTTTCCATCCACAACAAAATTCTCTAATTTGATTTGGGCGTTTAAAATATTTCTGCAAGAAATTTTATAATTCAGTTCATTTGTATCCGAATTCACATCTACAGCAAGATCTCTGAGCTCAGTTGTTCCGTAAACTATTTTCCTCATAGCTGCACTTAATTTTAATTCGTTTTTCTGACTATCAAAACTTCCTTTAATTGATCCCGGCTCAAATTCTTTTAATTGTGGAAAAAAGACTTCCGAAACAATTGGGTGATTGTGAAGTTGTATTTCAAAATTGAAATTATTTTGAACTCTTTCATTTTTTAAGCTGGCGGAATCTGAAAAAGAAAAATAATTATTAATGAATTTGCTCAACTCTTTTGGAAGCGCAGAAGGAGTGATGGTTCCGGTATATTTTATATCAATAAGCGCACTGCTAACATTTAATTCACTTTTGTTGGGTTCATTTATTGAAGCTAATAAAAATGAATCGAGAATATGTTTTTTTCCTTCATGCACAATAGTGATGTTTGTTATCCCCGCATTTCCGTTGATTTTATTTGCTGATCCACCCTTTATATCAGAATCTGCTTTAAAACCTACTCTTATATCATCTTTTGTAAAATTGAGTTTTTGAAGGTTTGCTCCTATAAGGTTCAAATTAAATTTATAGTGTTCTTGTTTGGGGTTTAAGTTTACAAGTCCATCAAAATCAAAAGCTGCATTTTCATCATCCAGCTTTATTTTTCCATCGAACTCCTGGCCGGTAATATCACCATTTACACTAAGATCATGGTATGTGTATTTATTTAAATACATCTGTGATACTTCAATTTTTACCTTTGCTTTGATAGTGTTTTTATCTAAGCCTTGTCCATTAGTTTCAGCAGTTAGTGATACAGGGCCAAACATTTCTTTGTTTTTTAGTAAACTACCTAAATCAAAAGTTGTAATGTTTACTTTGCTTTTAAAGTTTTCATTTTTATCAATGGTTGCAAAAAGATTTGCAGATCCATAGCTGGTACTTATTCCAACTGTTGATTCAAAGGATTTTAGTTTCCCTTTAAAAACGATTTGCATACTTATTTTTTCAGGTAGGTCAATGCTTTTTGGAATTGAAGGGCCCGCCATCATTGCAATATCTTTCTTGCCGGTATATATTTTAAGATTTGGAAAATTAAAATAAGCAGTGTTTGCATCAGGTAACCCGGCAATAATAAAATCGGTTTTTAAAATTGTACTAACTCCGGTTTGAATTACTACATTTTCCCCTTTGAGGTTATTAACAGGTCCTGTAATAAGGCCTGAAACATTTGTAGTATTCATTCCGTTTTTAAAAAATGCTTGTTTGATTAGCTGTGGACTGAAATATAAAATATCAGAATTTTGGATGCTCAGTTTTCTCAGATCGGCATTCACAATCATAAATTGTATTGAATCCTGTAACGATTTTAATGAAGAATATTGCAGTGCCAGATCAGCATTTATGGAAGAGTTGCTGGTTTTTATTTTAATTTTTTTTGCTGTTATGGAGTGTTGATCCATACTAAAATCAGTTTCAAATTTTGTTATCTTAAAATTATTTTTTTTATCCTCGACTCCGAATTTTTTTATTGAAGCTTCCGTTTTATCCGCTGAATATTTTAAATTTTCAGCTTCCAATGTAAGATGTTTATAATCCAAATGAGAGGCATCAAATGATTTTTGCATCTCCGGTTTATTCACAACATTATAAGCAAATGCGTTATCATTTAGGTCAATTTTGTTTACAGAAACTTTCCAGTCACTTTGTTCCTTTAGTGTGTCAGGTAATGTTACTTGTTTTTTAGAAACAGCTTTATCTTTAGTGTTGAATGTAATTTCACTTTTTGCTAAGGCGATCTTTTCTAAGCGTACTATTTGCTTCTCCAAATCAAGTGTAGCACTTTTTAACTTTAACGTATTAATATTTGTTTTTAGGAATTGTTCGCCAATAGAATCTCCGTAAATAAAATTAGTATTGTTTATCTGGATCTTGTTTGCCGTTATTTTTGGCAAAATACTTTCTGATTTTTCTTCTTTTTTCGTTTCGGATTTTTTTATCAGAACACTTGCTGTTAATCTGTCAATTAATAGTTCGTCAATACTATAAATTGATTGAGCCAAATCGATCTCATCCATTTTTAAGTTTAAATTTGTGAGATCAATAACGGCATTTGTACCACCGAAAGCATCATCATAATGTAACTGGATATTTTTGAGATTAATGTTATCAACACCGAATGTCCAACTTGATTTTTTTTCGGGTTTCACTTTTTCAACCTTGGTAGTATCACTAAAGGCTGTAATAAGGAAATTGTAGTTGAACAGTGTATCCGTTTCAATTCTGGTTACATTTAGATTTACTTCTTCTAATGCTAAAGAACTTATATTTATCTTTTTATTTATCAGATCTTTAAATGCTATGTTTACTCTTATTGCACCAACATATAACAAAGTGTCTTTTTTAATATCTTCCAAATATAGTCCTTCAATAATGACTGATTTTGGGAAAGAAATATTTATTTTTTTTAATTCTACCCTGGTATGAGTTTTATCACTGATGAAGGAAGTAGCAGCATTAATTACTTTTGTTTGGACGGCAGGAATTTGGATAAGCAAGGCAATGACGATGAATAAAAGCACAATGCTTATCACCACCCACAAAATCAATTTGAAGATTTTTTTTAAAACCGAAATAGCTTTACCCATTTTATAAAAAATGAATGACTTGATTGTTTATCAAAACATTCATGGAAAATTTTAATTTGCCACTGATCAACAATTTCTCAGTGTGTTTTTTTTTTATCTATTCAGGTAAATGGTACCCTTGAAAACGCGGGTTCCATTACCTAAATCTAAAATGTAAAAATAAGTACCGACCGGCAATTCATCACCTCCAACTCTTAATCCCATTTTTGTTTTACCGTCCCAGGTATTCTGGTATCGAACTGTTTCATATATTTTATTTCCCCAACGATTAAAGATAACAAATGTATTGTTTGGATAATGATCTATTCCTCTAATAACAAAAAAATCATTTATATAATCTCCGTTTGGAGAAAAGCCCTCCGGAATAAAAAAGTCCCACTCTGTAATAATAGTTTTTTTATCGGGCTGATGAAATCCCTGAGTAAAAAAAATATTCGATGAGGAATAGGTTTCTATCGTTACTTCACCAATTGTCCATGCCATTGAACCTCCTGGTGCTGAGACATAGGTACCTGCGGAACCGATCACATCCATTGCGATGGATTGAGCATGCAAACCATTCAGGCCCTTCCAGCCAAATGGCATCAGAAAGAGAAAAAGAGTTGCAACGATATTGATTTTAGTTCTCATCTATATTGAATTTTTTTACAAGTCAATTTTTTTAACGTTCTATTATACTAAATTCTTATAAAAAAATTTGCCATGTTCAGTACCTCAAAACAAATGCCTCTTGAAAATTATTTTATTCTCATGATGACAAGATTTGCAGAAACTGGATTTGTTCCTCCAGCAATAGCTGTAATTGTTATAGCACCCGCACTTCCCATTGAATTAAGCACCGTTAGTATAGAATTTGGATTGGTTGTTTTTATAATTGACATTCCAACAATTTGATTCGTGCCACTAGCACGCCCTACTAATGTTCTGGCAATTTCGACTCCATCAATACCTATTGCCAATTGTCCTGCTTCCGAAACGCTTACTTGAAAAAATACCTGATATGTTCCAGGGGCTGTTAATTGGAAGTTTGATGGAGATGTTCGTACGATCACACCGTCCGTTTCGCCATCTTGTGGGAAATCTATTGCTGTGCCAGGAGCTACAGTAGCAGCATTATCGCCTGGCATTAAAGCGAAAAATTCAGCGTAACTATTTATAATACTACCAGTAGCACCAGTGCTACCCGTTGAGCCTGTGTTACCTGTGGATCCTGTTGAACCGGTCGACCCAGTGCTTCCAGTTGATCCAGTGTTACCTGTTGATCCGGTTGATCCCGTATTACCTGTTGATCCTGTTGAACCCGTGTTACCTGTTGATCCGGTTGATCCCGTATTACCGGTTGATCCAGTTGATCCTGTATTACCTATTGATCCGGTTGAACCCGTGTTACCTGTTGATCCCGTTGAACC
>JAIOQD010000115.1 GCA_021413595.1 Bacteroidota bacterium
AGTATTTCCTGTATCAAACCATTAACAGTAGAAAATACCTGATATTGATTTTTACTTTTTATAATCCCTGACGCATATACTGATTCAGAAATATTTTCAATTACAGGTTGCGTTTTTTCTTCTTTACTGTTGCATGATTCCAATATAAAAACAGAAAGAATAATTTTAATTAAAAGCTTCATTGAATTTGTTATTTTAGCTTGTGTTATGTTAGGTGTAAATTATACAAGGGTTATGCTGAACTCGTTTCAGCACCTGTCAGATTCCGAAACCATCGATAGCCATTGGAGCAGGCTAGTTCGGAATCACCTTAATACGACTAAGTACATTTAATATAACACTAGTTTATCAATTAAATAAATAGTTAAACTATTATTGAAATTTAATATTTATTTTTCTAACCTTCTGCAAATATAGCTATTAAATTAAACTACCACCTGCGTTGCAGGTGGTAGTTTACTGTTTTAATTTGGGAGAAATACATATTTTGTTTGGTTTTACATCCATTTAGAAAGAAATTGTGCCAATTCTTTTCTAAGGTCATTGAAAATTTTCTCGAAACTTTCCACACTACTTCTTTGCATTGAATGATCCACAAATTTTTTTCTTTCATTAGCAACCGCCTTTTTATTTGCTTTTTCTTCGATGGATCTTTCATGACTATTAACTTCATGTTTTAAGATATCTATCTGTTCTTTTTGGACGATTAGCTGGTTTTGAAAATGTTCTACAAAGGAGCGTACTTCCTTTGAAGTGTTTTTTTTTGCAATTTCAGAAATTCTATTTTGCATGATCTGGATTTCGTCTGTATAAAAGGCTAATTTGTTTAACCACGTTTTATGATCCTCGTGTAACTGGTAAATAGTTTTTGTAGTTTCCATCTTTTTTGTTTTAGTTAAGTGTTTATTGTCCTTCCATTTTAAAAGCCTATGGTAAACTATTTTAAATGGAGCATAGTTGATTCATTTGAAAGCGAGCATTGATTAGTTGGATTTCAACTATTAACTCAGCGTTTTTTTAATAATTGTTTTGAGTGATTTTTCCATTCAGTGCTTCACCTTGTCTGTTTTGTTCTTCTAATGTCCAACACCCTGTTACTGTTGTTTCAAGCCAAACTCGCCACGAGTTCCTATACACCTTTATTGATATGCCATATTCACTGTTGAAAGATTCCTCAAGATGAGATACAGTCATTTGAGGGGTAATAATGATTTTGGTTTTCTCATCATTAATACTGTCCTTAGCTATTGCTTTAACAGTAGATTTTACCAGTTTTTGCGGTGATAAGGCAGTAGGTGTCAGTTTTTTTAAAAAAAATTCGATTTTCAAAAATGGAAACATCTTTGTAAATTCTTCTTGTATTTCTACTAATTTACTATTGTTGTCAATTGTTATTTTCATTTTAATGTTTTGTATTTCAAGACCCTTGGCTGCAAGTTGTTTTTTCGTGCTACTATTCTGGTAAAGCAAGTAATGGAATATGAGTATGGAATGCCATACGCTTTGTATTCCTTTCCTGGAATATGTTTTCAAAAAATGTGTGTTTACGTGGTATCATTATTATTAGATCTGCGTTGTACTCATATACAAATTCATTTATTCCTTCTACTATATCCTCATTCTCCACAAAGTCGAATGAATGAGTTAATCCTTCAAATGAATTGACTAATTGAGTTCCAGCAACAGTTTTTTTTATCGGTGAAATTAGTTCCCCTTCATTGGAAACATTCAATATATATAATTTGGAATCAAAAAGTTTGATAAATTCTTTTATAGAATCCATGGATTTGATGGCTATGTTTTCATAATCGCAGGCTAATACAATTTTTTTGATACTCTTAAATAGCACCTTATTATTAATAGCAAGAACAGGACATTTTGCTTTACGAATTAAAGTGGTGGTAATGCTGCCAAGTAATTTTTCGCTTAGATAACCTGCTCCACGAACTCCCATCACTATTAAATCTATTTTTTCTTCTTTTGCTATTTCATTTATTTCATCAACGGCAAAACCAAGTTTTGTTTTACATTCAATGTTCAATTCACTACCATGCTTGAATAGTATGTTCTTTTTTATTTTGATCAATTCATTTAAGGTATCTTTTTCAATTTCATTTAAAGGCATTATAAATGGTATGTCTGACGGTACTGCAGGTATATGAAATGCGTGAAATAAAATTAGTTTTGCTTTTGTTTGTTTTGCTAGTTCGGCCGCATAATTAATTGCATTTCTTGCACTGTCTGAAAAATCTGTTGGAGCGAGTATTGTTT
>JAIOQD010000178.1 GCA_021413595.1 Bacteroidota bacterium
AAAGTGAAAGAATTCTTTGTTAACAAGGGATACATGGATGTGATTGTGGACATTAAAAAGGAAAAGGACGAAAAAATTGAGAATAGTATTATCCTGTTAATTGAGTTACAAAAAAAGATAAAATACGCATCCAAGACATTAATATTGCCGGGAACAAGTCTATTGAGACCTGGAAATTGCGTAGAACCTTCAAAGAAACCAAACGCAGACGCTGGTGGAACCCTTTTAATTCCGGCAAGTTTGACGAAGATAATTATGAAAAAGATAAAAAAACATTTTTAGCAAAGTACAATCAAAAAGGATTTCGCGATGCAAAAATTGTGAAGGATACCATGTATCGGGTTGAAAGCAACCGTGTAAATATTGACCTGGTTGTAAGTGAAGGCGGCAGATATTATTTTAGAAATATTAACTGGGTGGGCAATAGTAAATATTCAACCAAAGATTTAAATAATGTATTTGGTGTTAAAAAAGGAGATATATATGACCAATCTCAATTGGATGCCAAATTATTTATGAACCCGAATGGTAATGATATCAGCTCATTGTACATGGATGATGGTTATTTGTTTTTTAACGTAACTCCCGTTGAAATAATGGTAACCAATGATTCTATCGATCTTGAAATGCGCATATATGAGGGTAAGCAAGCTACCATCAATAAAGTAACCATTGTAGGTAATACAAAAACCAACGACCGTGTTATTTTACGTGAGATTCGTACTAAACCGGGGCAACTGTTCCGCAGATCGGATATTATCCGTACCCAGCGCGAGTTATCTCAATTGGGTTATTTCGACCCTGAAAAAATGAATGTGGTTCCTACGCCAAACCCCGCAACAGGTACAGTAGATATTGAATATACGGTAGAAGAAAAACCATCCGACCAGATTGAACTTTCGGGTGGTTACGGTGGAGGACGAGTAGTTGGAACACTGGGTATCTCCTTTAATAATTTTTCGGGAAAGAATTTTTTCAAAAGTGAAGCTTGGAGACCTTTGCCTTCAGGTGATGGACAACGATTAAGTGTTCGTGCTCAATCAAACGGATTGTATTTTCAATCCTATAATATTTCCTTTACCGAACCTTGGTTAGGTGGTAAAAAACCAAACTCTTTAAGTGTAACGGCTTATTATTCTGTACAATCAAATGGTCAAACAAGAAATGCTAAATCAAACGGAGAAAAAATTGTTAACCCATTACGCCAATCACTTGATATATTTGGTGTTTCGGTAGGATTGGGTAAACGTTTAAAAAAGCCGGATGATTATTTTACCTTGTATCAGGAGCTGAATTACCAGTATTATACCTTGAATAATTTCAACTCAATTTTTTCGTTCAGCAAAGGATATTCAAACAATATCTATTACAAAGTAACGGTACAACGTAATTCAATTGATAAACCAATTTTTGAAACACGCGGCTCACAATTGGCGCTAACAGGTCAGTTTACCCCGCCATATTCGGTTTTTAATAACAAGGATTATACAAGCCCGTTAATGACCGACAAGCAACGTTATAAATTTGTAGAGTATCAAAAATATAAATTTACAGCTAAGTTTTTTACCCCGATAACCAATAAAAGAGGGACAGAAGGTAAAGAGGCACGCAATTTGATATTGCGTACATCAGCAGGATTCGGGTTCTTAACTTCTTATGATGCTAAAGTAGGAATATCACCATTTGAACGTTTTTATTTAGGTGGTAGCGGATTAACAGGATATGCATTGGATGGAAGAGAAATTATTGCTTTGAGAGGTTATGATGATCAATCATTATCTGAAAGAACAGGAGCTGCATTTATTACAAAATATGCTATGGAATTACGTTTCCCGGTAACACTTAATCCACAAGCTACTATTTATGTGCTTGGTTTTGCTGAAGCAGGTAATTCATGGACAAAAACAAATGATTTTGACCCGTTTAACGTAAAACGTTCGGCTGGTGTTGGGGTAAGGGTGTTTTTACCAATGTTTGGATTACTTGGCTTTGATTATGGCTGGAGAATGGATGATGTACCTTCTAATTTAGGTATGCAAAAAGGACAGTTTCACTTCACTATCGGAGCGGCAATTGGAGAGTTATAATATTAACTAATTTTAACAATGCTTGTGAACAGTGTATGGTCCAATATCTAACTGTTATTTGGATGTACTTTACCCGTTTTTATCTGAAGAATTAGTAAAAAAGTAGAGTAGTTATATAATAATTTCCTAAATTCGCCCCGCTGATTTAAAAAACAGCAAGGGAATTAGAGGATTGGAAAAACAGAAAGTAGCAATACGTTGAACAATACATTAATTTAACCTTAATTTATAAAAAAATGAAAAAAATAATTCTTATAGTTAGTATAGTTCTTGTAACAGGTGTTACTGCATTTGCACAAAAATTTGCATACGTTGACACGGAGTATATTTTAGGTCAAATACCTGAATACAAAGCAGCACAAGCCGATCTGGATAAAATATCTGTTCAGTGGCAAAAAGAAATTGAAGCGAAATACGCTGAAATTGATAAGATGTACAAAGCATATCAGGCAGAGCAAATTTTGCTTACGGAAGATATGAAAAAGAAACGCGAAGGTGATATTGTTGCAAAAGAAAAGGAAGCAAAAGAGTTGCAAAAATTACGCTTTGGTGTGGATGGTGAATTGTTCAAAAAACGTCAGGAATTAGTAAAACCTATTCAGGATAAAGTATACAGTGCTGTAAAGGCTGTTGCTGACAAAGGTACGTATTCAATAATTTTCGATAAATCAAGTGATCTTACTATGCTTTATGCA
>JAIOQD010000086.1 GCA_021413595.1 Bacteroidota bacterium
GTTCACAAACAATGAATGCGTTCACTATCAGGATCGGCCATACAACAGCTTCCAGTTTTTCATCCTCTAGTTTCCTAAATACAACAATGACGACCGTTTATTCAGGAAGTAAAGTAGTCACCACGGGCTGGAATACCCATACATTTACAACACCTTTTACATACAATGGTACAGGTAATCTGTTGATCGATATTTGTTGGAATAATACCAGCTTTACTTCCAATTCCAATGTGAGATGCACTAATACTTCTACGTATCAAACTAATTATAAGAAAACCAATGTTGCAAATGGTGGTGTTTGTGGAAATACAACTGGTACAAGAAGTTATGGTCGCCCAAATATGAAGTTGATCTTCTCTGGTGCCTTAATGGTTAAATCGTTAGAAGAGCAAACCGAAGAAACACAAGAACCAATTCAGGAAGCCGCTAAAATGAACGTGTATCCAAATCCTACCGAAAGTTTAGCAACTATTTATTTTGATGGAGTATTAGAAAAAGCGCAGATCAAGGTGTTTGACATCATGGGGAAACTAGTGTTTTCAGATAACATGAATAACAGCACTTATCAGCTAGGCGTTGAGAATTTCACTCCGGGTATTTATCAAATAGTAGTACAAACCGCGAATGAATATTTTGTGAAAAAGTTGATCGTTCAGAGGAATTTATGATAGACTTTGAATCTTAATTAAAATACCAGGTAGTATGGTACGCAGACCTGTTCTTCGCAGTAGAATTCATTAAGATACTTTCTATTAAATTAATGCCCTTTTAGAGTTTAATATAAATCAGGGGATTAGTTGACAATAAATTATTAAAAAGGGCTCCGTATTTTTTATGGAGCCCTTTTTAATTTTCTGATAGTTTGTAATGATCTTACACTTTCCGGAGAGGCGGGGAAACATGGTGTTTTATTTCTTTGGAGGCGTTTTTACGGGCTTAACATTCGTGCCCTTTGTAGCATCTTTCACAGGAGGTAATAGTGATTCACCCGGCTTTAAGATCTTTATGTTTTTTTCTATTTCAAAAACGTAATCCGATTTATCAAAAACATTTAATACATCCTTATAATCCTCAAAACCTGGACTTGTCACGGTAAGTATGTATTTCCCGGGATATACCGAAAATACATATTTCCCACTTATCGGATTTGCATTCTTTGAGTCTATTTTTTCATTTGTTTTCTCATCTATTATTGATATAATAGCAACAATATCTTTTTTCAATGTATCACTTGTTGATATTACTCCTTTAACAACCGATGGTTTATCTTCAACATCATTAAATATTACTTTGTAAATATCAAGATCTCCAAAACCTTCTTTTCTTACCGCTGCGATATAACCATCCCGTTTATTTGCGGCCAAAGTAAATTCAAGGTTTTCTTCAGGTGTATTGATAGGATACCCCATATTTACGGCAGGGCCGAATGTTTGAGTTTCGGGATCAAATTTAGATGTAAAAATATCAGAACCTCCCATACTTGAATGTCCTTCGGAAGCAAAATATAAAACCATATTTTTTTCATCATATATCGGGAAAGCCTCCTTGTATTTAGTATTTACATTAGGTCCAAGGTTAATAGGATTACCCCACTCTCCTATAGGAAGTTTTTTGAACATATATAGATCCGTTTCTCCCAGTCCAGCTGCTCTGTCGCTTGAAATAATAAGCATATTTCCATCTTCTGTGATGCACCCTTCCAATTCAAGCCCAAGAGTGTTCACCGGTTCAAGAAAACCAACAGGACGAGGAAAAGCTTTGTTTTTCATTGTTGTCATAAAAAGATCACCCGATCCTATTTCATTATCCATATATACGATCATTCTTTTACCATCCGGAGTAACATAAACACATTGTTCGTCTTCAGCTGAGTTGATCATAGGTCCTATCGTTTTAGGCTTTGACCATTGTCCGGCAACCACTTTTGAAAAATAAATATCTGAAGTAAAATATCCCTGCCAGCTTTTTAACTTTTGTGAACGTCCTTCTCTGCGGGTTGTGTAGTAAAGTGTGGATTGGTCTTGTGTTACAAAAGGATAATAATCAGGAAACTTTGAATTGATCTCTTTCCCTAAATTTTCGAATGTTACATTCACCGGATTTTTTATAAATATTTTGGCGTTTTCACAATTCTCAATGTAACGATTTATTTCATCGGACTTTTTGATCTTAGTTTTGTATTCGTTGAAGAATTTGATCGCTTCATCAAATTTATAACCGTGCATATAAGCTAAGCCCAAATATAAAAGTAACTCATCCTTGTATCCTCCCTTGTTATACACAAACTCTAAAAAGGGGATTGCCTTTGATTTATCATCATTGATGGCAAGGTAACAAAAGCCAATCTGAAAATTAATTTCCGGATCCGTTTTTTTATTTTTATAAAGTTTTAGGAATTCTTCAAGTGCGCGGTTATAATCTTGCTCGGCTAAATAATCTTTGGCGCTTAGTTTTTCAGCAGGCTGTGCATTTGAATCATTACAGATTAAACTAAATAATAAAATAAGCAGTGTAGAATAGAGTTTATGCATTTTTTTGTGGTGCAAACAAATTAATCAATTATACAATTTTACAGTAGGCAAGGTACTAAATATATAGCCAATAGCCTACTGTAAAATTGTATAAATGAATTTTTTTTCTGAATTGGATCAACTTAAGGTGCTAATATATCTCACTAATGTGCGTTTTGCGATAGGGATGAAACTTTCTGTAAGAGGATATTCTTTTTGGCTGCTTATAGCAAAAACGGCAGGATTTGGCAACAGCGGTTTTTCTTTAATTAGTTGAATTTTTATACTCTCGAAAGTGTTAATGTAAGAATATGCGAATGAAGTAATGAATGACGTGTGTATGCCACGGAAGTTCTCGTTTGCATGTTCAAAAAATGAGATGTTATATTGGTGTACGTATGTTTCGTTTTGCTTCCCATCATTAATAAACATATAACCTTCATTAGGGTTTAGTGGGGTTAAGCCAATAGGTTCAATTTGCATATTGCCTTCCATGGTGTTGTAAATATCTTTGCCTTCTTTTAAATGACTCTCCAATTGCGGGATTGAAAAATCAATGATGTTTTCTATCTCATTGATCAGTTGATTGTCTTTTTCTATCGATTCGTAAATTAATTTTAATTTATCAAAATCTATTTTTGAAAGTGATTTTCCAAACGATTCACTCAGTTGCTGCTTGTTGTTTTTGATGGTGATCAGATTGTTGTAATGCGCAATTAAATCGCTTAAAGCGGGATATAATTTTTCATCTCTAAATTCTTGTTTTATTCCTTGCAAATAACCCAATAATTCATATTTTTTGTATTCGAAGTCAATTAGATTTTCAACGATCCAGTTTTGGCTAAGGGCTTTCATGATATAGTTTTTTCATTAAAACGAATGTTAAATAAAAAAGTTACATGATTTAGCTATTCCCTTTCCTGTCTATTTTTTTTTAGTGGTTGATTTAGTTTTTTTCTTTACAGGCGCTGGCGCTTTCTTTTTTACAGGTTTTTTTACAGACTTTACAGGTTTTTTTACCGGTTTTGTGGTTTTTTTTATTGGGGTAACCTTTGGTTTTACTGTTGTTTTTACTGTTGTTTTTACTAATTTTTCTTTAATAGAAAGATCCATTTCTTCATTTGTTTGAAGCAATATGTTTTTTTCTATTTCGATAATTTGATCTGTTTTGTTAATAGTTATCTCTTGTTCAAAGTCAGCATATCCTGCACTTGAAGCGGTTAATATATATGTGCCGGGGAATAGATCAAAGAAATACTTACCAATTTGAGTGTTTGCGCTTTTCCCTTCCAGTTTTTGTCGTGTTTTTGCATTAAGAACAGATATAACTACATCGATCTGGTTTTGTAAGGTATCAGTTGTTATTATGGCTCCTCTTACTATTGTTTTTAATGATTTTGCAGAATCTGTTTTGGAAGCATCTTTAATTGAAGAGGAAGCATCGCCTGTTTTTTTAAGTAAAATATTTTTTTCTATTTCAAAAACATAATCCGATTTATCATACACATTTATTTCCTCTTCAAAATCAGCGTAATCCGGACTTGATATTTTTAATATATATTTCCCAGGGTCAACAGCAAAAATGTATCGACCACTTTGAAGGTTTACCTTTTTCGAATCTACTAATTTATCCGTTTGTGCATTTTTTATAGATACAGTTGCATTCATTTCTTTGTTGGTACCATCACTTGATGATACTATTCCTTTAAGTATTGTTGGTCGGCTTTCAATATCATTAAAAACTACTTTATATAAATCAAGATCACCGAAGCCTCCGTTCATAACTGCAGAAATATATCCATCACGATTATTTTCTGCAAGGCTAAATACCATATCATCATTGGGAGTATTGATAGGATAACCAATGTTTTCAGGAGGCTCAAATTTTTGACTTGCGGTATCAAATTGGGATTTAAAAATATCAAAACCTCCCATATTGGTATGTCCTTCAGATGCAAAATATAAGGTTTGATTTTTTTCGTCATACATTGGAAAAGCTTCTTTGTATTTAGTGTTTATTTGTCGTCCTAAATTAACTGGTGCGCCCCATTCACCGTTTGGCAGTTTATGAAAAATATATAGATCAGTTTCTCCGAACCCTCCTGATCTATCGCTTGAAATAATCAGCGTGTTTTCATCTTCAGTCATACTCCCTTCAAATTCACGAAATTAAGTATTGACTGGTTCCACTAAAGTGATAGTAGGCATTTGAAGTAATTTTGGAATTGGTACTGTATAAATATCACCGGTAACATTTTCATTATCTTGAAAAATGATCATTTTTTTTCCATTTGGCATTACATAAACACATTGTTCATTCGCATCAGAATTAACAACAGTTCCCATATTTTTGGGTTTTGTCCAGTGTCCGGCTTTTGCTTCCGAAACATAGATGTCTGAAGTAAAATAACCTTGTGAATTTATTGATTTAAGAGGATTTTCTTCTCTGCGGGATGAAAAGTAAAGTGTTCCTTGGCTTTGGGTAATAAAGGGATAAAAATCTGCATATTTTGAATTTACTTCTTTTCCTAAATTTTCGAATGTTACATTCACAGGTATTTTTATCAATTCCTTTGCACTTTCACAATTTTCAATATAATGCTCTATAAGACTAAAGTTACCAGTGGTGATTTTTTTTTGATAGTCAAGTTTTCCGCTTTGGAGATCTTCATAATAGTTTTCAACCAGCTCTGCTTTTTTAGATGAAATTAACTTTTGATAGCTATCAAAATAGGTAAGGGCTTCGTCAAACTTATACGAATACATATAAGCAAGTCCCAGATTTAAAAGCAGATCATCTTTATAATCTCCTTTGTTATAAACATATTCGAGGTAGGGAATGGCTTTTGATCTATCATCGTTTATATGGAGATAACAAAACCCGATATTATAATTAATTTCAAGGTCCTCTTTTTTATTTTCGTATTCCTCCAGATATTTTGTAAGTGCCTTACCATAATGTTTGGCATCAAAATATTGTTTTGCGCTTATGTTTACAGCGTTTTGCGCATTCGAATACTTATTAATTCCAGTAATTACAACTGCAAATAGTATCAAATAGAATTTAGTCATTTTCTATTTTTATTAGTTTGTTACTGTTCAGTACAATATTTTTTGGGCGTTCCCTCTTGCCCTGAAAATGGGGCGAGCGGGCGGGCTTTCCGTTGCAATCTTCCCCGATGAAAAATCGAGGGAGGATTTTCACTACAATCCCTAACGCAAACCAGGCAATCAACTGAACAGTATTTTGATTTTATTTTGTGAAATTTATGTCTTTTTTAGATCCAGCTGAACAGTAACCTTAGTTTAATATAAAAAACTGATTTTTAAAAATTGTAAATCCTTTTATTTTTAGCCCGATTACTGTTTATAAAAATAGGCAATTTAAATTATTAGTAGTTAATTGTATCGTAGTTTTTTTACTTGTCCAAAAACTCATTTATATTGTTACAAACCGAACACACATAACAAGTGGTAGGTCGTTTGAGTTCTTCATAGCCCCATTTTATTTTTGCAATGGTTACAATCCGTCCTTTTAATGTAAAAAAAGTTGTATTGCCACAGTGGTGACAACTTAAAGTTTTTCCATTTATTTGAATTGTTTCAGCAATATTTTCTGTTTTCATCTTGCAAATAAAAATTTATTTTTTTTTAACCCGCCCAGCCTTCTCTATCTAAACTTCGATATTGAATAGCCTCAGCCAAATGGTTTGTTTCAATTTTTTCAATTCCATCCAGATCGGCAATGGTACGTGCTACTTTTAAGATCCGGTCATACGCACGAGCTGATAATCCTAGTTTTTCCATTGCCGTTTTTAGCAATTGATTTCCTGCTTCATCAATTTTACAAATGTCGCGCAATTGTTTCGAACTCATTTGTGCATTACAATGTACCCCATCATTATTTATATAACGCTTCTCCTGCACTTCGCGTGCCTGAATCACACGCTCTCTCACTACCGAACTTTTTTCAGATAAACGTTCAGCA
>JAIOQD010000179.1 GCA_021413595.1 Bacteroidota bacterium
ACTTTGTGTCTTTGAGTTACCAATTAACCAAGCACTTTTTTAACTGATGCAGTCACCGCATTAATAACGGTTTTCACCAAGTCATCATTCAAATCATAAAATACAGGTAAAGAAATTTCACGTGAATAATTATCATAGGTTACAGGATAATTTTTGATGTCGTAGCCTAATTTTTTGTAAAAGCTCATCATTGGCACAGGAATAAAATGGACATTGACAGAAACGTCATAATCAAATATTTCTTTAATTATTGCATCTCGTTGTGCTTCGCTAATTCCTTTTATTCGTAATGGATATAAATGGTAACAGGATGTTTTATTATCTGTTTTATATTCCGGTAATTGTGCCCATTCTAATTTTGAAAATGCGGTATCATATTGTTCAAATATATGCTGGCGTACTTTTAAAGTATCATTATCATAACGTTCCAATTCCACTATGCCAATTGCAGCCATTATATCTGTCATATTACATTTGTATCCGGCTTCAACCACATCATAGCGCCAATTACCTTTAATTGTTTTAGCCAGTGCATCTTTATCTTGTCCGTGTAGTGTTTTTACACATAACGTTTTATAAACTGCTTCATTATCAAATGGTGCAGGCAAATTTAAAGCTATAGCACCACCTTCGGCAGTTGTTAAATTTTTAACGGCATGAAAAGAAAAAACAGAAACATCAGTTAAAGAACCAGCTCTTTTCCCTTTGTACCAGGCCCCAAATGAATGTGCTGAATCTGATAAAATTAAAACTCGATCCAGTATTTTTTGTTCATTGGTTTGAGGAATAAATTGGGCTTTATGTTTAATAACCAAAGCATTCAATTGATCGTAATCGCAACAATGTCCGGCAAAATCAACAGGCATAATTACCTTTGTTTTTGAGGTAATTGCTTTTTCGATATTGGAAATGGAGATATTAAAATCATGTGGATTAACATCTACAAAAACTGGTGTGGCACCGCAATGTATCACCACATTGGCAGTTGCACAATAGGTATAAGCAGGCAAAATTACTTCATCACCTTCTTTCACTTACTTCATCTATTATTTTTTGATCAATACGTGGTGGTGAAAATGGGATCATAGTGATTTCGGATTTTGGATTTGAGATTTTGGATTTAAATTTGATAAATTAAAACACAATAAAGAATAAAAAAACGCATAGAATATAACACCTGCTTGTGTTTCGAGCATGGATTCAACTGAGAAATTAATGCCAGTAATAATAATAAAGGCAGCAAATAAAAATGCTTTTTCTTTAAATGAAAAATAAAATGGCACTATAAAACAAAGCAAAAGAACGATAAAACCAAAAACTCCTAATGCTATAAAGGTGTTCAAAAATTGATTGTGCGAATTTAGTTTATTTTCATATTCCGAGATCATTCCTTTTTCCAAATATTTTTCCAGCATTTTATCTTTGGCATCACCAGTTCCAGCACCGATCCAGAAATTATCTTTAATAATTTCTGTAGCAGCTTTCCAAACTAAGATCCTGCTTCCTGTACCATCAGTACTTGTTGTTATTTTTTTATTTTCTTCATTACTTCCTTTTATTGTTTCTGTAATAGTTGATAATTGTGGGATCCTTGTCGAAAAACGAGGTTTAAAATAAATATTAAAAAAAGTGAATGCCCCAATTAACAAGGTAACCATTAACAATGCAAGTACAGTTCGCTTTTTTATAACAAGCCATCTGAAAAAATATAGGACAAATAAAAGCAATCCAATCCAGCCTGCTTTAGAGCTCAATAACAATATAAATAGCGTTAATAAAAAAATAGCTGCAACCGATTTCAAATCTAATTTCAACTCATCTACATTAACTAAATGAAGAATGGAGAATAATGCAAAAACACAATACATGGAAATATAACTGGGATGCAAAAATACGGATAGATCAGTATAATAAAAATAGCTTGCTCCCAGATCATAAGGAATGCCGTATAATTCAACGTAAACAGGTTTGAAAAAACGGTATGCGGCCCATAAAAAACAGACCATTGCGTTCAAAACTGAACCACAAATAAATAATTTCAAATATTTATTGATATTGCTTTTTAATGTTTGAGAATGGGCTGAAAAAACAAGAGGAAATATTAAAAATGACAATTTTGTTTCAATAGTTTCAAATCCAACTTTTGTATTTGATGTGTACAACATACCCAGCAAATATAACAGGTATAACAGGATCATTAATAGTAAAGATGGATTATTCAAATTGTTTTTTATTCCTTGAACAATCAATTTGGGAGCTGAAAGCCAATTAAGCAGTAACAACACAATAACCGGAGCAATGATGGGCGGAAATATATGTGCGCGCTCATTGAATTTAAGTAGTGTCATTATTAGATACCTGTTACAATGGAGTAATTACTTGAAATTAATGCTTTGTCATAATAATTTTCAAAATTTACACCTGCTAAATAAAGTTTTTTATCAATGCTTGTCGTGTCTCCAACAATTTTTGCAGGATTTCCAACAATTACTGAATAATCGGGGTAGTTACCTTTTAAAATGCTTCCTGCACCAACTATGCATCCTTTACCAATAGTGGTTCCAGAGAGTAAAACACAAGAAGCACCTATAAATGAATACTCTCCAATTTTTACACTTTCAATTATATAGCCGGGTCTTTCATTGGCAGGAATACCAATAAATTTTTCTCCTAATAATCGAATTGAATTTTGACTGCTATGTGTGTAGATGCATGAATGGGAGGCGATATGTACACCTTGTTCTATTTCAATTCCGCCTATGCCATCTAACAAACAATAGTGGCCGATCCACACATTGTTTTTAATATTGATATTTTTTTTGTCAACGAGTTTAACGGAAGAACTTATCCGGGTTTTATTGAAGAATTTTTTTTCTTTTGAATTATAAAAGCCGTAAACCATAAATGGTTTTTTGAAAAAAGCCAGCATATTTAAAAATAATGAAATGAAGAAACCCAGTGGTGATAAGTATATTTTTCTAAACATGGTCTACTCTTTATTTATTGCAAATATACTTATAATAAAGTTTCGCATTTTCTGGTGTGTAGTTAAAAGATGCTTTACGCGAATTCTCTTTAAACTTAATCAATTCGGCATTGTTTTGAGAAAGATAAAGAATAAAATCAGCAATTTTCTGAACATCCGGCTTATCGAAAACGCGGCCACAATGGTGCTTTTCTATCAGAATGCCCAATTCGGATTCGGTTGCGGATAAAGCTAATATAGCAGAGCCCACGTCCATCATGTAATATGTTTTACTTGGCACAGAAATACTCTCAGCTCCCTGGCTTAAGGTGACAATTCCAATATCAGCACAACTTAATGAGTAAGGGAGTATTTCTTTATCCTGGTAGGGTAGGAGTAGGACATTTTTTAGCTTTTTTTCTTTAACACGTTGATCAAT
>JAIOQD010000180.1 GCA_021413595.1 Bacteroidota bacterium
AGACACTCTCCCAAAAAGCCGGAAAACCTTTGATTTCAAAAGGCATACAGCCCGAAAAGCCGAAAAGCCGAATTTAAAACGAAAAGTACATTCTATTGTATTTTGATTACACTTAACTACCATTTAACTTCCATTTAAGCCCAAAGATATAAAACATACTACAATAACAAGCCGAAAAGCCTAATAATAGTACATTATTAGGCTTTTCTTTGTTACCTTATACCATACTTATGCCAAGCGTTTAATCCCCTTAAAACCTTTGTTGTTGGCTGTTTTAACTGTTTTGATCTTTTTGGCAAATAACTACCATTGAAAAAGCCGTTTTAATACGAAATGTACATCATGGGGATACAGTTGGGGATACAGTTGGGGATACTTTTTTAGTTGATTATAGGTATAATAATACCAAAATACCCACCAAAAACGCCACAAAAACAACGAATCCCCCCCCCCTTATTCCATAATATTAACGTATTGAAGCCTATATAAATTGCTGTAATAGTTTAAAAGTCAGCGCATTAAATAAAAGTTGCGTTAAAAACGGGGGGGCTATTCCAGACGTATAGAGGCTAATATTTTTGCAAGGGAAGTAATATCTTCTTTTTTTATTTCAAAATCCCTGTGTTTGGGATTATCCGATCGGCATAGCAAGTTTCCTTTATTAACGGATGGTAATAACCTTTTTAACATTGGCGCGTGGTTAACGGTTATTAAATAGGCTTGCTCCCATTTAAAATCTATTATTTCTATTGCTTTGCAAGCTAAATAAGTACCATTTTCATAAGTTGGAAACATACTTTCCCCTTCTATCTGAACTATAAAATCAACCCTTTCCTTTAAAACAGGTATGGTGAAGTAATGTTCTATCTCATATCCATTTATTTGCACACCAATAAAATTTTTACTAGCCAATGCACTTGCCGGTACCAATGGTATTCTTTGGACTTTATCATCATTGTCTACAATTCCCGATTTTATCATTTCTCCTTTTCCAGTAATCAACCAGTCGGAATTAATTTCAGGATAAATAGACAATATATTTCCTATTGTGTCTGAATTTAAAGGCGTTTTTTTTGCTTCCCCCTTAAAATTACCATAGGTCATACCTATTTTTGGAAAAAAAGTTTCGTAGCTAATCGCTTTATATTTAGCTATTTGCAATACGCGGTCTTTTATTTTGGGAATTTTATTGTCCATTTGTTTGTTTATTGGAAAATATATTTTCTATATTTGTCGAAGTTATTAAACAATATAACAAAGCAATGAAAAAAAAAGAACAAAACAAAACAGACAGGACGCTAGCGGAAATTAGGGAGCAATTAATAATTGGAGATCAGATATTGATAGCAAAAATACTTGAATGTACATCCAATTACGTGAGCATGGTACTAAGGGAGGATAGAAAAAGTGAGAGAGTATTAGCGGTTGCTAATGAAGTTATAGATAATAGGGACGAATTGATTAAACGATTAATGAAATAATCAAAATATGAAAAAATTCAATCAATCTGACGACATGCAATTTTGTGAATTGTGCAATAAGCGTGTAATGCATTTGCCTGATGCGATGCAAGAAAAAAATCTTTCTCCTGAACAAACAATTCAAATTCATTTGAATAATGAGCAGCACCTTCCTTCTGAATTTGAATCTGAAATAAGGAACAAAAAACTCTTAACTCGTTGGTTTTCGCAATTAACTCAGAATCGCTCTTGTAATTAATAGTAATAGATATTAACATTCTGCAAATATAACAATTATGGAATATCACAATAACATATTATGTGTTTCGGGCACAGAGCTGATTATAACGGAAGCAAACCCTAGCGGTTTAATTTCTGAATCACTTTGGAAAAAATGGCAGCGTGATGGTGCGTCTGTGGTTCGCAGAGCATGTTACGGCAAACCTTCTCTTATCGATCTTAACACCATCCCATTCAAATACCGCAATCTAATCGCTGAAAAGTTTGGAGCCCCCGTTGAGCAATCAACAGTAAAAACATTTAAGGATAAAATCACACCTGATGCCAATGCTATTACTTTTTATAGCAATTACCTGCTATCTGATGGTCGCAATCTTCCTGAGTCTTCATTACGTGAGTATGCTGCCAATGCCTCGGTATTAAACGCTATAAAAGAAATAAAAGAAAACGCTACAGTATCGCGCAAAGCCCTTGGTGGTACAATGAATAAGTTTTGGGCTAAAGCACTGATTGCTGTTAATAATGTTCGTGTGGAATCAGGCCATAATCTGCCCGGTGCAGAAACACCTTTGAAGCGCAAGTATGAAAAATATATTGAAAGTGGTTATGTGGCGTTGATCAGCGGTAAATATTGTAATGATAACAGTCGTAAGGTTAGTTCGGATATTGAAAGGTTGATTATGAGTCTTTATGCCATGCCCAACAAACCTTTTTCAAGCGATGTGCACACCATGTACCTTTCTTTTTTGGCTGGTAAAATTGAAGTGGCGGATCGTAAAACAGGAGAACTGTTTGTCCCTTCGCAGTTTATTCACAATAATAAACCTTTAGAATTGAGCAAAGGGACCGTTTGGAATTACCTGAACCAACCACAGAACAGAGTAATAGTTGATAAAGTACGGAGTGGTTCCCATCGATTTAATAGTTCAGTCCGCCCACACCATCACCGCCATGCTCCGGAGTATTCTTTTTCTAAAATTTCAATGGATGACAGGGATTTACCTCGCAAGTGCGTGAATGGTAAATGGCTGAAAGCTTATTACGCTTATGATGTTGCCAGTGGTTGTGTAGTTGGTTATTCATACTCAATGGATAAAGACGAAAAGTTATTCCTGGACTGTCTACGTGATTTATTTAGGTTGATTGAACGTGAAGGTTTCGGGATGCCAATGGAAGTGGAAGTAGAAAACCATTTGGTGCGTAAGTTCTTTGATGATTTAGCCTTTATGTTTCCATTCGTAAGGATATGTAATCCGGGCAACTCTCAGGAGAAACATGCCGAGCATTTTAACCGCGCTAAAAAATACGGCATTGAGAAAAAAACGCAAAACGGTATCGGTCGCTGGTGGAGTAAGCACGAGGCATATACTGTCGATCGCGATAAGGTGAATGATGAATTTGTAGAAAAAGCATATACCTATGAACGCCTTGTTGCTGATGACGTAAACGCCATTAAAGATTACAATAATCAGATGCATCCAAAACAAAAGAAGTATCCGGGTAAAACACGCTGGCAGGTATTGGCAGAAAATATGAATCCAAAATCACCTGATGTAAGTAAGCCATCTGTTTATAAGTCAATTGGTGAGCAC
>JAIOQD010000181.1 GCA_021413595.1 Bacteroidota bacterium
GAAGTGTTTGAATATTTCTGTTAATTGTTCAGCTAAAAAATCGGTATTGGGATACGTTTTTTGACAATCATTATAGGCTTCACGCATATCCGGGTCGGCAATAAATTGATTCATCCGGGATAAATAGGAAGAATCGTGGCGACCACCGGTATTAATGATCCGTGATATGTAACTGGAATAAAAATTCCCGTATTTGGCTTGTAATTTTTTGTCGGAAGCATTAATATTGGCAGTATCTATATTAAAGATATCCTGTTCCAACCGATCAATTTTAACCGCAGGAACAGTAATATCTGAAACATCCACATTCAAGCGATTACCATTGCAGGATAATAAAAACAGGGAGAATGCGGTTAGTAAATAAACAATGGAATTTTTCATATTAAAATGTAAATGATAAAAAATATACCTAATATTGTAATGTAAAAACAATTCTGGTCACCCTTATTAATAAAAATTCAAAATTAGAAAAAATATGAAGAAGATTTTTATAATTACTGCAATAGCTTTGTCGTCCAATTTTCTATTTGGACAAGAGGCCGAAAATGAACTTAAAAATTTCCGTTTTGGCTTGAAATTTTCACCTTCTATAAATTGGTATAAGCCTGATGGTAAAATTATTTCAGCGGCTGGTCCTGTATTTGGATACGGGGGGGGGTTAGTTACAGAATTTAGATTGGCGAAAGTTGTTTCTATACAAACGGGGGTTCAGGTTGATGTGGATGGAGGGAGAATGAAGTATAATAATGGTGGTCCTAACAATGCAAATGCAAATACAGTTAGTTACTATTATTTGGGACTTGACGATGAAATTGTTGTATATGATCCTATTCTTGCTAATTCACCTTCTCACACCCATTATCAGTTGAACAAGCGTACTTACAAAGTTACCTACATCACTATTCCTTTATCAATAAAGATGAAAACTAAAGAAATAGGTTCCTTAACCTATTATGGCCATATTGGAATGAACAATTCTTTTAGATGGAAAGCGAGTGCAAATGATGAATTGCAAGTGATTAACGATGCTACCAATACGTTAGGTACAAATGACAATAAATCAAAAATTGATATTACCAAAGATGTTAGCGTGTATGCTGTGTCCTTGAATTTTGGTGTAGGTTCTGAACTTAATTTTTCCGGAACTACTTCATTAACATTTGGTTTAAGTTACAATTTAGGCTTTACAAATGTTGTTAAAAGTGATTCGAATTATTTAGGAAGACGAGCAAATAGTGCTGATTATGGTTCCAACCCTAATTCGTTTGTTGAATCCAAAATGCCTCAGAGCATTAAATCCAATGCAGTACTTCTTAATGTTGGTGTGCTGTTTTAAAAAATAATATTTAGTATATTTAATCCCGATTTCTGTTTTAGAAGTCGGGATTTTTATTTTTGGATTAAACTTTGAAAGACTAATATGATTTATTAAATTTCTATTTTTCTTTTTAGTAATATATGAGTTAAGGTATTAGAAAGAGGCGCTTTACAATCAATCTTTTCTGAAAAGGAAAGCCTGCCCGAATGATCGAACTCATTCGTTCTGGCGGGGATTTACGTTTCAATTCCAAACACAGCATTATCGATGAAAAACAAAGCAGTAATAGATCATATAGTTCAGTGGCTTCACAATTACAGTGAGCAAAGTAAAACCAGCGGTTTTGTTAT
>JAIOQD010000182.1 GCA_021413595.1 Bacteroidota bacterium
ATTAATTTCCTTATGAATTTCAAGGCTTGTAGAATACACCTTATCAGCAACATCCTTAAACACCGGACCAGCCACAGCACCACCATAATATGCATCTCCTGTTGGAGAACTTATTACAACAATGCATGAATATTTTGGGTTATCCGCTGGAAAATAACCAACAAATGAAGCCAGGTAACTAACACCACCCTTTTTATAATTTCCACCTTTTGCAATTTGTGCGGTACCCGTTTTACCTGCCACCGTATAATCAGCAGCTCTCAAACTCCGGGCAGTACCATTGGTAACAACCCCTTCCATCATCTTCTTTGCTTTATCAATTGTAGGCTGTGAACAGATGGAGGAGTTTATCACTTCGGGCTCAAAAGTTTTAATGGCTACGCCCCTTTTACGAATTTCTTTCACAAACATTGGTCGCATCATTTTACCATTGTTTGCTACTGCATTATAAAATGTTAATGTTTGCATTGGAGTGATAGTTAATTCATAACCAATACTCATCCAGGGCAAAGTAGTTCCCGACCAGTCTTTATCTTTTGTATTTTTAATACGAGGCACTGCTTCACCGGGAAGACTTATTTTTAAAGGTGAATTAAAATTCATCTGACATAAACGATCAACAAATTTTTGCGGATCTTTTGAATAATAACGAGTGATGATTTTTGAAACTCCCACATTTGAGCTTTGTTCAAAAACCTCCTGAACTGTGATCTCACTTTTTTCAGGACGATGAGAATCTTTCATTGTGCTGTTATAAAATTTATGAGTACCATCTTCAATATCAATAACATCATCCAAATCAATATAACCATCTTCCATTGCTGTCATCAAAGAGGCTAACTTAAAAGTTGAACCCGGTTCAGTTGCATAACCAACAGCGTAATTCAAGTTTTCCAAATAGGTAGAGGAATCTTTTCTGGTGAGATTTGCAATTGCCTTTATAGCACCTGTTTTAACTTCCATCAAAATCAAACAGCCATGTGCAGCTCCATGCTTTTTCAAACAATTCATCAATGAATTATGCGCCACATCCTGTATGTTAATATCGATGGTGGAAATAACATCTGCACCATCTTCAAGCGCTACTTCGTTTTCATCATTAATAGATTTCCAAACACCTCCGGCAATTTTTTGCATTAAGCGCTGACCACTTTCTCCTTGCAAGTAATTATTATAGGCTACTTCCATTCCGTAAGACTTACCGGTTCCTGCATCATTATACTTTCCAATAGTACGAGCTGCTAAACTTTGAAATGGACGTTCCCGTTTGTTGGTTTGCAAATAAGTAAAACCTCCTTTGTTACGTCCCTTACGAATAAGAGGAAATTTTTTAATTTTTTGTAATTCCGTATATGAAACTCCGCGTTGAAGCGTCACCCACCTGTCACCGTCTTTACGCGCTTTTACTAATATTTTTTTATACTCCTTTTGAGATCTGTCCTGAAACATTTTGGAAAAAGAATATGCTAAAGAATCAACATTATCATAAAATATATCTTTGGTGATAGCATCGGTATTTACATCCATTCCTATTTCATAATAAGGCAATGAGGTAGCTAAGAGAATTCCGTTATTATCATAAATATTACCACGTATGGCTTCAATGTCAAATAATTTAGTTGAGAAATTTTTTGATTTAGACCGCCACTCTTCACCCTCAGAGAACTGGATGACACAAACTTTATAAATAATTGCAAAACCAAAAAGGCATACAAAAAAGTATATCAGGTAAACGCGCCATAATATGTCTTTTTTATCGTCCAATGTTCTTATTTATTTTGAGTGTTTATGATTACTGTATGAACTACTATTTTTTTTGGCGGCACTACACTCTCCACAATTCCAGTTTGCTTAATTGCCAATGCCTTTGCCACTTCCGTCTGTTTACTTTTTATTACTAGTGAATCTTTTTCAACGATGTATAACGTTCTTAATTCTTTAATTTCATTCGTAAGATTATTAACCTTCCGTACCTGATCATCGGCATAATAACCGTTGGCTATATAACACACGGCCAGAAACGCTAAAAAAAACACGAATGGAAAATTATTTATTGTTGTTTCTTTCGAAAGAAAACTTCCACTTACTACACTTGCCACAGAACGTACTATCTTATTTTCCTTCTTAGGCACTTTAGGTGCTACAGGACTTTCCGATTTTAATTGTTCTTTGAATTTATTTCCCATTTTTTTTCTTAGGCAATTTTTCAGCAGGCAATTCACCAATTATTTAATGCTGAATTGTCAAATTATATTTTTTCTGCTATCCTTAATTTTGCGCTACGCGCTCTGCCATTTTCTGAAATCTCTGTATCACTTGGAATTATTGGCTTACGCGTAATTGCTTTAAAAGGCGCAAGTTGATTTCCAAAAAAATCTTTCTCCACTTCACCTTCAAATTTTCCGCTGCGAATAATATTTTTAACTAATCTGTCTTCTAATGATTGGTAGGAAATAACAACTAATCGACCTCCGGGTTTTAACACCTCTAAACTCTGCGTCAACAAATCCTTCAAGACATCCAACTCCTTATTCACTTCAATTCGCAACGCTTGAAAGACTTGCGCGTAATATTGGTTTTCACGACCACGCTTCACACATTTTTCAATTGCAACCTTTAAATCATTTACTGTTTCAATTTGCTTTTCCTTCCTTGAATTAAAAATCACATACGCCAACCTCCCTGCATTATCAACCTCTCCGTATAATTTAAAAATTCGTTTTAAATCTTCCTCACTATATGTATTCAAAATTTCTGCTGCTGTTAACTTCGAATTTTGATCCATCCGCATATCCAGCTTAGCATCAAAACGAGTAGAAAACCCTCTGTCGGCCTCATCAAACTGGTGAGATGAAACACCTAAGTCTGCCAACAGACCATCAATTGGCAAAGCGTTATACATTTTCAAAAAGTTTTTCAGATATCTGAAATTTTGTTTGATGAGTATAAATCGTACATCATCAATTTTATTTTTGACAGCATCTTCATCCTGATCGAAAGCATACAACTTACCTGTTGTAAGGCGCTTAAATATCTCTCTTGAATGACCGCCACCGCCAAAGGTTACATCAACATAAATCCCTTCAGGATTAATGTTTAAACCATCAATACACTCTTTTAAAAGAACAGGGTTGTGATACTCCATCTATTCGGTTGGTGTAGAATTTATACCTCCCATAACATCCTCAGCCAATTTTTCAAAATTGACAGTACCTTCATTAATAAACTTCTCGTATGATTTGGTATCCCAAATCTCAACTCTATCTCCTGCTGCTGCCATCATCACATTTTTGCTGATTCCGGCAAACGTCATCATATCTTTTGAAATCAATAAACGCCCTGAAGCATCTAACTCTACCGGAACCACACCGTAGTTGAACATCCTGATAAACTCTACATTCTTTTTTACAAACTTGTTCAGCTTGTTCACATCCTTCACCATTTCGTTCCACGTAGCCATTGGATACAGCTCAAGCGATTTGCTAAAAATGCTTCGCTTCATCACAAAACCAGCTTTAAGCTCCTTTGTAAGCTGCTTTTTAAACGCAACAGGAAGCATTACGCGCCCTTTTGCATCTGCATTGCATTCATATACTCCAAATAGGCTGTTCATAGTGGTTTATTCCTTTCAGCGGTAAAAGTAAAAACAATTTTCCCACTTTTTACCACAATTTACCACTTTGTTGAAAACTTTCTAGTTTTCGACATCAAAACAGATAAAACATTGAGCTAAAAAACACAACCAAATTAATTTCAAAAGGCTGCAAAATGACCTTAAATAAAAGAGTGTATAAAATAATAAAAGGGTAAGAATATATTTTGGGGAGTCAAAAATGCAGTATTTTCATTTTTTATCGGAACATTTTTTCTGTCCGGATCATTCTTCTTCAAAACAAAATGAAAGCCTATCTTTGAGCGTGATAAAAAAACTAAGCTATAATATTTTACCGACTGAATTCAACATCAATATTGAAGCGTTAAATACACGTTTTGAGCGGGTTTGTGTTTTTAATTCCAATCTACAAACGAATAAGAACAACTATTTACAAACCTCCAGGATCATTGCGCTGGGCGCCTCACAAGAGCTAATAATTAATAAAGCTGAAAATACTTTAGAACAATTTCAAACATTTTATGATCAAAGAAAAGGATGGCTCTTCGGATATTTGACTTACGATCTAAAAAATGAAATAGAACAATTACATTCTGAAAATGCAGATGGATTAGCTTTCCCTTTGCTTCATTTTTTCGCTCCTAAAGTGGTGATACAATTTGATGCAACAGTAGCTTCTGTTACTTATGATAATGATTTTATTTCCGAAGCCGAAGTTGATGAAATTTACAATTTGGCAGTTAATTCTCCGATGTATTCTTCAACAAGTGCAAGAGAGGCTCTTTTAAATGATCAATTAAAAAAAAACAATATTGAATCAAAAATTACAAAGCAAGAATATATCGATTCTGTAACCCAATTAAAACAACATATCCGTAAAGGAGATATTTACGAAGTTAATTTCTGTCAGGAATTTTTTGCAGAAAATGCTTCAATCAATACAGTTGATACTTACGAGAAGTTAAATGCAATTTCACAGGCACCTTTTACTGCATATTGTAAATTCGGAAAACAGTATTTGATATGTGCCAGTCCTGAACGGTTTTTACAAAAACGTTCAAACACCTTGATGGCTCAGCCAATTAAAGGAACTACAAAACGATCTTCAATTAAAACTGATGATGCAAAACTTAAACAGGAATTACAAAACAGTGAAAAGGAACGCAGTGAAAATGTAATGATCGTGGATCTGGTCCGAAACGATTTAGCCCGAATTGCAAAGCCGGGAACTGTTAATGTAAATGAACTATTTGGCATATATAGTTTCAAACAGGTTCATCACATGATCTCTACTATTACCTGTGAAATGAAAGAAACTGTTTCATTTACCGATATTATTAAAAACACTTTCCCTATGGGTTCCATGACGGGTGCTCCAAAGGTAAGTGCTATGAAGCTTATCGAACATTTTGAAAGTTCCAAACGAGGATTATATTCCGGTGCACTTGGATATATTGATCCAGAAGGAGATTTTGATTTCAATGTGGTTATTCGTAGTATTTTATACAATGAAGAAAATAAATATTTATCTTTTATGGTGGGCAGTGCTATTACTGATAAATCGGATGCTGAGAAAGAATATGAGGAATGTTTACTGAAAGCAAAAGCGATGTTTGAAGTGTTGGGGTAATTGTAATTTTATTATTCATTGGGGCGTTTCAATTCTTGAAAAAGAATTGACCGGGCTTGGAGTTTATCCTGAGCGAAGTCGAAGGGCTTCAATCTCCGCTTCCGCCTATTGGCGGCAGAAAAGGATTTACTCTGCAATCCCTAACGCAACATTATCATCCGAAGGGACGCGAGACATTAATAAATAGTTAATCAAAATTTGTTTTCTTTTTTGCTTTGTAATTTTTTTCAATGACCTTTACATTATCTAAAAAATAATTCCGCTTGATCACAGCTTTATTAAATCATATAAAAAAAGAAAAACTTTTCAGCACTACTGAAAAAGTATTACTAACCGTAAGTGGTGGGATTGATTCTGTATTGATGTGTGAGCTGTTTCACAAAGCCGGATTAAATTTTGGAATAGCGCATTGTAATTTTCAATTACGCGCTGAAGAAAGTGATGAAGACGAAACCTTTGTTAGTGCTCTTGCAGAAAGATACAATGTCCCATTTCATTTTATCAAATTTAATACTTCTGTTTACGCTAAAAAAAACAAAGTATCAATTCAGAAAGCAGCAAGAGGCCTGCGCTATCAATGGTTTGAAGAAATAAGAAAGGAATACAACTATAATTATATAGCAACCGCCCATCATCAGGACGATTCCATTGAAACATTTTTTATTAATCTAATCAGAGGAACAGGCATTTCCGGCTTACACGGCATTTTACCAAAACATGGCACTATTATTCGCCCGATGCTGTTCAGTTCAAAAAGCGAGATCGAATCGTATGTAAAAAAGCATAAACTAAAATACCGTGAGGACAGTAGTAACGCATCGGACAAATATGTTAGGAATAAAATTCGTCATCATGTAAGTCCTGTTTTAAAAGAATTAAATCCTGGTTTTGAAAACACTTTCAATAAAACAATCAACCATTTACGTGAAGTAGAACTAATTTATAAAAACGATATTGAAACCAAACGCGCAAAAATTGTAAAACAAGACAACAACAACATTCTCCTTTCAATCAAACATCTGAAAAAGCTACAACCTATTACTACGTATTTATATGAATTTTTGAAACCTTATAATTATAATGCAAGCACAGTAGAAGAAATTATCTCTACTTTGGATAGAGAATCGGGCAAACAGTTTTTTTCCAGTACACACCGTTTGATCAAAGACAGGGAGTTATTGATAATAGAACTAAGGAAAGATAGTCAAGAACTGAGAATTAAGAACCAAGATCCAAGAACCAAGAAGCAAGATCCAAGAATCAAGAAAGAGGATACTGGAGTTGATAAGAAGGATTCAGAGATCACCGTTTTAAAGAATCAAAAAACAATTGAACTGGATAACCTTAAATTGAGTTTTAAATCCGAACTCCGCAGCACAAATACTGAAATTCAAAAACTGGCTTCCATTGCTTACCTTGATCTTGAAAAACTTGAATTCCCATTAGAAATTCGAAAATGGCAAAAAGGAGACGTATTTTATCCTTTTGGCATGAAAGGTAAAAAAAAGCTAAGTGATTTTTTTATAGATAAAAAACTATCAATAAATCAAAAAGAAAACGTCTGGTTACTCACTTCAAAAGGCCAAATTACCTGGGTAATTGGTCAGCGTATTGATAATCGCTTCCAAATAACAGACAAAACCCGAAAAATTTATATTGTAAAATTGCTTTAGGTAGCTTACCTTTGAAATTCTTATGCAAGACGACATTCTTTTTGAAGAAAAACAATACATCGGTTATAATAAATGGTCGATACTTTGGCGCACTGTTTTGGCATTGGGCTGTTTTTTGCTTTATTACTGGAGCGAAAACCCGAAAGCATTGGATGTTTCCGGAATTAACATCCCCTCATCCCCTGTTGGTACTGACTCTGGACAATTATTCTTTTTAATGGGATTGATTATTATGCTGCTTTCATTGATATTAATTTTTGTATTACACATACATACCAAAGTAATTAATAACAGTCTTATTCTGGAAGGGCTTTGGACATCACGTAACGTAAAAATTGATTTGAACAGCATTGTGGATGTAAAAAAAGTAAAATATAGTATTTACCTTTTAAACCCTCCAATTTATAATTTACACTTTAAAGATGTGATTCGATTTTTCACAAAAGGCAACGATGCAGTGGAACTTACAGATAAAAATGGCCAAAAATACCTTATTGGCAGCCAAAAATCGGATGTGTTGGCCAACTTATTAAAGCAATTGACTGTTGAAAACAAAGTATAAAAGTTTTCAATAAATATGTAACACTTAGCTATTTTTGTTCGTAATAAGCATTTATTCCCCCATTAAAACTTAAACTTTGCCATTATGATAAACGCTACCAATACAAACAGCCCTCTTTCAGTTGAAAAAGAGAGCATTGTAGGCTTAAAATTCCCTGATAATGATGTTTTATTAACATCGGATGCAATTAAAATCAGGTATGCCAATCTGGAAAGAGCATTAAAACTGGGTAATTTGGAACACAACAAAATAAAAATAGTGTTTGAGGATGCAGATGGTGTGAAACTAGTAGAAACAACTGTTTGGGGAGTTACCGACAAAAGGGTGATACTAAAACAAGGGGTTCTTATTCCTATTCACCGAATACATGAAATTAAATAAGGTCAATTAAATACCACTATTAAAAAAAATAGCTCCCCGATCAATATCGAGGAGCTATTTTTTTACCGGGAAATCATTAAAAGTTAATTATTGTTATAATTTAAAAATAGCGCTATAATCGCAGGGCTATTTTTTTACCTTTACACCTATTCATTAATAGCTTCAATCAAAATTCACATAAGCAAAAATATTTATGAAACATATTTTCAGATTAAGCATACTACTACTGTTATGTACCTTTATTTTCAGCGATGTAAATGCACAAATTTTTGATCCTGTTAAATGGGATTTCAGCAGTAATAAGATAAGTGATTGCGAATATGAATTAATTATAAACGCTAAGCTTGATGGTAATTGGCACCTATACGGTCAAAAATCGTATGGTGATGAAGGCCCTATCCCTACCTCATTTCATTTCACAAAGAGTTCAAACTATGAGCTTATAGGAAAGGCTAAAGAAAGCAAATTAATTAAAAAATTTGAACCGGTCTGGAATTTTGAACTCCAGTTTTTTGAACATAACGCAGTTTTTACACAAAAAATAAAGATCAATTCTGATAAACCTTTTGAAATAAAAGGGAATCTCGAATTTATGGTTTGTAATGAAAGCCAGTGTTTACCACCAACAACAAAGGATTTTAATTTTAAAGTTGAAGGATCAGCCAATTGTATTGACCAAAGTAATGTTACTAAGATTCAACCATCCGAATGTGATTCAAACGCAATCTTTCAAATTATTAATTTACGCAGTACTAAGGCAAGCTTAATTGTTAATACAACAGATACAGCTGTATCAACAGTTGGTTTAGAAAATGATACAACAACTAAAAGTAAAGAAGAAAGTCATAGCAGAAGTTGGTGGTCAATATTCTTAATTGGATTTTTGGGCGGATTAGCCGCATTGCTCACTCCTTGCGTATTTCCAATGATACCAATGACAGTGAGTTTTTTCACCAAAAGCAGCAAAACAAGGGCAAAAGGAATTTCAAATGCATTAATTTATGGTTCATCCATCATTGTTATTTATATTTTACTTGGATTAGGAGTAACAATGGCCTTTGGTCCGGCTGCTTTAAATGCGCTTTCCACTAATGTGTGGTTCAACCTTGGCTTTTTTGTTTTGTTAGTAATCTTTGCAATTTCTTTTTTAGGTGCATTTGAAATTACGCTGCCATCAAGGTTTATAAATAAAATGGATTCGCAAAGCGACCGTGGCGGATTGATAGGTATTTTCTTTATGGCCTTTACGCTATCATTAGTTTCCTTTTCCTGCACCGGCCCTATCATAGGAACATTATTAGTGGATGCAGCTGTAAACGGTGGGCTGGCGGGTCCCTTTTGGGGAATGTTTGGTTTCTCAGCGGCATTAGCATTACCATTCGGTTTATTTGCAGCATTTCCGGGATGGTTAAATACCTTGCCAAAATCAGGAGGGTGGTTAAATTCGGTTAAGGTAGTATTGGGCTTTTTAGAATTGGCCTTAGCTTTTAAGTTTGCTTCCAATGCCGACCTAGTGGTTCAAGCAGGTATTCTTACGCGAGAAATATTTATTGCAATATGGATCGCCATCTTTGGCTTGATGGGCATTTATTTAATGGGCTGGTTAAAATTGGCTCATGATAGTGTGATTCATCATTTATCTGTTCCACGTTTATTTCTTGCTATACTAACTTTTTCGTTTACCATCTACTTGATCCCGGGTTTATGGGGTGCACCATTAAAGCTGATTAGTGGTTTTCCTCCACCTGATTTTTATAGTGAATCGCCTCAAGGCTTTGGAAATTCAAAGAGCCCAATGGTAGTAAATTCTTCACAAAATGATCGTGAAACGGGACACCCCAAAGAACACTGCCCCAATGATCTACCTTGTTTCCACGATTATGACCAGGCATTGGCTTACGCCAAAAAAGTGGGTAAACCTTTAATGATCGACTTTACAGGATGGGCCTGTGTAAACTGCCGTAAAATGGAATCGCAAGTTTGGACCGATCCGGAAGTTGATAAACGTATCCGTAATGAAGTAGTGTTGGTATCGCTTTATGTGGATGATAAAACGGAGTTACCTGCAAATGAGCAAACCGTTAAAAAGCTTGGCAGTCGGGATTTTCAGATCAAAACAATTGGCAACAAGTGGAGTTATATGCAAACAAACCTATATAAAACCAATGCACAGCCGCAATATATTTTGGTTGACAATAACGAGCAACAACTTACCGAAGAAACTGCTCATTATGATTCGGACATTAAAAAATATTTGAGCTGGTTAGATGAAGGGTTAGTTGAATTTAAAAAGCGCGCAGGTACAGATAAATAAGGTGTTGTGCAAAGAGCTATAGTTTCGG
>JAIOQD010000183.1 GCA_021413595.1 Bacteroidota bacterium
GTGGATGAACACCTCAGCAATTGGTATGTACGCTTGTGCCGAAGACGTTTCTGGAAAGGTGATTATTCACATGATAAAATAGCTGCTTACCAAACGCTATACCGTTGCATGGAAGTGGTGGCTCAACTTGCGGCACCAATAGCTCCGTTTTTTATGGATAGATTATACTCTGATTTGAACACGGTAACAGGCCGCGATAGAGCAAAATCAATACATTTAAGCGATTTTCCGGTTTCAGATACCTTCCTGATCGATAAAGACCTGGAAGAGCGCATGGAGTTGGCTCAAAAAATTTCTTCTATGATCTTATCGATCCGTAAAAAAGAAAACATACGCGTTCGTCAGCCATTAAATAAAATTCAAATTCCGGTATTGGATGATTCCTTCAAAGATAAAATTGAAGCTGTTAAAGATCTGATCTTGTCGGAGGTGAATGTAAAAAGTTTAGAATTTGTGGATGAATCTACTACCTCAATTACCAAAAATTTAAAATTGAATTTTAAAACTTTGGGTAAAAAATGTGGAAAAAACATGAAAGCGGTGCAAAATTTTGCAACTGAAAACGCTCAGGCGATCATTTCCGGCATTGAAAAAACAGGGAAATTTGAAATCAGATTTGATTCGGAGATAATTGAATTAGAAAGCGAAGATGTTGAGATTATCCCGGTAGATATTCCGGGATGGAAGGTAGCAAATTTTGGGCAACTAACTGTAGCACTGGATATTACAATAAGTTCAGTGTTAAGAGAAGAGGGGCTTGCGCGAGAACTGGTGAACAGGATCCAAAACCTGAGAAAAGAGAGAAATTTAGACGTTACGGATCGAATTGATGTAAAAATTCAGAGAAATTCTGCTATAAATGCAGCTATCAACAATAATTTGAACTATATTTGCACCGAAATTTTGGCTTCGTCACTAGAACTTGTCGATACTTTAGAGCACAAAATAGGCTCTGAAATTGAATTAGACGAAGAAATAAAGACCTTAATTAGTATTACTAAATTAAACTAACACTATAAAAAATGGCAAAAAAAGCGCAAAAAGGAAAACCGGCTAAAAAAGCTGCTAAACCTGCAAAAAAAGTAGTAGCAAAAAAAGCTGCTCCTAAAAAAGCCGCTAAACCTGCAAAAAAGGCTATTGCTAAAAAAACTGTTAAAAAAGTGGCTCCTAAAAAAGTTGCTAAAGCGGTGAAAAAAGTGGTTGCTAAAAAGCCTGTAAAGAAAGTGGTTGTTAAAAAAACCACAAAAAAAATAATTACTAAGCCTGCAAAAAAGGTGGTTGCTAAAAAACCTGTAAAAAAGGTAGTTGTTAAAAAAAGTACTCCTAAAAAATCATTAAAAGTTACTAAAAAGGTGGTTGCAAAAAAAGAAGTGAAAAAAGTTATTGTTAAAAAAGCCTCCACTAAGCCTGTTCAAAAAGTGGTTGCGAAACCAGCTGCGAAAGTAGAAGCGAAAAAAGCGATCTCGGCAAAGCCTGTTGTTGTTGCAAAACCTATCAAACCGATTGTAGCAAAACCTGTACCTGTTTCAAAGAAAAAGGTTGAACATGATATGGATATGGATGATGATAACAGAGAACAAGATTCATTAGTTGTTGAGTATAAAGTACCTTCTATTAGAAGACCAATGGGGCCAATACCAAAGCCGCATATTAATACAGATAAAAGAACACGCTATACTGATGCGGAATTAAAAGAGTTCAAAGAATTAATTTTAAAAAAACTTGCTGAAGCTCAAAAAGATTACGAATTGTTAAAGAGTACACTTTCTCACAAAGACGATCACGGAACAGATGACACTTCCCCTACATTTAAGTTATTGGAAGATGGATCTGATGTTTTATCCAAAGAGGAAACATCACATTTAGCCGGCCGTCAGGAGAAATTTATTCAGAATTTACAAAACGCCTTAATTCGTATTGAAAACAAAACATACGGAATATGCCGTGTTACAGGTAAGTTAATTTCAAAAGAGCGCTTGAGAAGTGTACCGCACGCTACGTTGGTTATTGAAGCTAAATTAGGCCAAAACGCATAATCTTTTTCTTAATTTATAAACACAAAAAGCTGCTTAGAAATAAGCAGCTTTTTTGTTTTTATATCAATTACACCTTCAAAATTTCTGATCTCTAGCAAACTCCAGGCTTCACTCTAACTGACGCGCTGGGTCATTTGGCAAATGAACATCAACCTCCCCTTTAATTCGTCTCAAGCACTTTAAAAAGCTCGTCTAATTTTGGTGTCAGAATAATTTCGGTTCTGCGGTTCTTTTTGCGTGCCTCTGATGTTTTAGCAGTGTC
>JAIOQD010000184.1 GCA_021413595.1 Bacteroidota bacterium
ATACCAAACGTCATCATCTCCGGTACCGGTGCAATTACCTGTTACAGATTGAGTAGCTCCGGTAGTTGAACCTGAAGTATAATTACAACTAAGAGCTGATGATAAAGATATTACATTAGCACAATTGTCGTTTGCAGGACCAGCTGGTGGGTTATGCGTTACACAAATTTGAAAGCTACCACCTCCAGCACCTGCTCCATAGTGATAAACTCTTACCAGATACGTGGTACCTATTGTTAAGCTGGTTAAATTAGCAGTTTCTAATCCTGCCGCCCCACTTGCATCCACACACATTATGTTAGTTCCTGAACAAGAAGAATTTGATCTGATATCAATAATAGCATCAAAAGCCCCAGCACCTTGCACCTTAACGGTGTGACTTGTGGCTTGAGCTACAAAACTATACCAAACATCATCATCTCCGTTACCGGTACAAGTACCCGTAATAGATTGTGTAGCATTTAAGGTAGAACCGGAAACATAACTACATGTAAGTGAAGATGTTAAAGAGATAGCATCGGAACAAATATCATTGGGAGGACCGGAAGGAGCTGTGTGCGAGATACAAATATCAAAATCTCCTCCTCCATTGCCAGTGCCGAAGTGGTAAACACGAACCACGTATGTTGCGCCAATTACTAAACTAGTTAGATTTGCAGTTTCCAGACCATTAGCAGCACTATTGTCAACACACTGCAAATTATTTGCTGTACATGCAGGAGCATTTCTAATGTCAATAACAGGATCAAAGCCTCCATAACCTTGTACCTTAACAGTATGAGTATTTGATTGTGCAACAAAACGGTACCAAACATCATCATCACCAGTACCAACGCAGGTACCAACCATTGTTTGCGTTGCACCCAATGTAGAACCAGTCTGGTAAGTGCAAGAAAGAGAAGATGTTAAACTTATAATATAACTATTATCACAAAAATCGTTAGGAGGACCGGATGGAGCTATATGTGTAACACAAATATCAAACTGTCCGCCACCTTCGCCTACACCGTAATGGTATATTCTTATTATATAGGTGGTACCGATAGATAATCCAGGGACAGTTAATGTTTCAAGTCCACCAACACCAGTGCCATCAAGACAGGCGATATTAGTTCCAGTACAAGCTCCAGATCTTACATCAATAACTGCATCAAAAGATCCTAAACTTTGAACCTTAATGGTATGACTTGTTGCTACTGCGGTAAACTGAAACCATACATCATCATCAGATGTTCCGGTACCACCACAAGTTATTCCAGCTATGGATTGAGTTGCTCCGGTAGTGCTACCAAAGTAATTACTACAACTTGTGGAAGATGTTAAAGTTACTGCATTTGTACAAAAATCATTAGCAGGTTGCGCATAAGCATTTTTAAAATGCATTACGAATAGTGCAATAAAAAATAAAACAGGTAGTGTTTTTTTCATAGTGGCCAATATTAGATTATTGCAAATGTATAACTATTAAATTATACTTTTAACATAACCAGCCATGTTTTTATTCTTCCTAGCGATAGTTTTGAAAAATTCAGTATCAATTCAAAAAAAATGAGATCCTGAAAAACAGAGAAAAAAATGAAGAAATTATCAAAAAAACAAGTGCTTCCATGGGATATTCAACCCAAAAGCAAATTCGCCAATGTACAGTGAGAATCCCCGACCCGAACGCTTAGATTCGGGAAGGGGAAAGATTCAAGGTTTTATAATGGTTTTGATTAAAGATTTAAGATTTAAAATTCAATCTTCATTTCTTTTTGAAGGTTTCCATCCATATTCATCCTAGCATAATAGGTTCCCGGATTCAAATCTCTTGTGCGGAAGGTATAATACAATTTACACTCCCCTTTTTTATGTGATATATCTTTAAAAAGCAATTGAACTAAATGCCCATTTGCATCATATATACCAATTGTAACTTTACCGTTTACAGGAACAGAATAATCAAAAATACCATCAATTTT
>JAIOQD010000188.1 GCA_021413595.1 Bacteroidota bacterium
GCACCTGCTTATCTATTAGATGTGAATGGCAATGCACGTGTAACTGGAATAATGGGGATTGGAATTGCACCTGATCCCCTCTATGCACTTAAAATAAATGGCAATGGTTTAGCAAGCGGAGGATCTTGGATTAGTGACCAATTGTTCAAAACAAATATTGATAGCCTGCATAATGCTTCAGCAACCATTCATCAATTAAAACCTAGAAGTTATTTTTTTGATACTGTTAATGTTTACGGAATAAATTTCAGCAACAAAAAACAGTATGGATTTATAGCCCAAGATGTTGAAACTATCCTGCCCGAATTGGTTATAACAACAACAAACCCTGCAGATTTGGATACATTGGGAAATATTGTTCATCCGGCTGTAACTTATAAAGCATTAAACTATAACGCATTTTTCGGTATTTTAACAAAAGGTATTCAGGAGCAAAGCAATGAAATTGATAGCCTGAAAACAAAAACAACAAATCAGGATTCTGTTAACACAGCCCTAAGCAACCAAATTGACAGCTTGACGCAAGGACTTCTTGCAGGAAAAACAAAAGCAAATAATCAGGACTCAATCATTACATTACTGCAAAATCAATTAAATCAGCTAGCATCAATGATTAACCACTGCTGCAACAATAATGGTAATCATGGTAACCATGGCAATAATTTAATACCCTCAGGTACAAATAATTATAAATCAATATCGCCAACAACCCTTACCGATGTTGAACTGAGCAATAAGAATGCGATTGTGCTTAACCAGAATGTCCCAAATCCGTTCGCGGAACAAACTACCATCAGTTATTTTTTACCAGATAATATTAGTCGCGCACAAATATTATTTTTTGAACAATCAGGCAAAATAATCAAAACCATTGATTTAACCGAAAAAGGTAAAGGTCAACTAAATGTATTCGCCAATGATTTATCAAGCGGTATTTACACCTATTCATTGATTGTTGACGGACAAACAACAGAAACCAAGAAAATGGTAAAAACGAAATAATTCTTCCAACCCCTCACTCAAATTAAATGAGTGAGGGGTTTTCTATTCCAATTTTTAATATGGTTTAACCAAAAAAAACTTATCATGAAAAAAATAATAGTATTTTCGATTGTGCTTTTTTCGAGCATTCCTGTTTTTGCTCAATTTACTCTTGAACACACGTATAATAACGCAGGGTATTTTAAGCTTTCATTTATAGACCCTAACAACTTTCAATTTGGAAAATACTCCTTCTATCTTGTGCATCTGGAAATTGATGGGGATAAATATGTAAAAATCGACAGGGGGGCGCAAACAATTGATTTTTACGATTTAAACCATGTATTTTGGAAAAGTATTAACTATTCAGCTGTTCCGACAAACATTAGTAGTGATCCGAATCATGACAAAGCCAATTGTTCTATTTTGTATATTTCACAAAGTCTGTTTGATACAGATACTGAAATTGAGTTTATGTACTCATTTTATAAATATTATCCTACAGATACTTCCAACAAAGCCATTACACAAATTGTAAATGAAGATGGTTCAATACTTTTTTCAGATGCGGCAGCACCTTTAGTGCAACCGTCTTTTCATAATCAATATTATCCAATTTACAACACTACCAACGGAACTAAAATGATTTTAAGTAATGTGAACGGAACAGCCGAAGTTTTTTCTTTATCCGGTACTTTTACAGCGGGTATTGCACAAAATAATATTTTAGGGAATTCTGCCCAAATAAGTTTATTCCCTAACCCTTCGATAGGGAGCAATATGATTACTGTTAATTATCAATTACCACAAGAAATTAAAACAGCAAATTTATTAATTTATGATACTCAAGGCAAACAAGTAAAATCATTTAAAATTGGGAATGGTATGAATAGCATTTTGCTTGACTCTTCTATGTTATCAAAAGGAATGTATTTTTATTCTATTCAAACAGAAGACGGGCAAACAATAGCCAGTCAAAAGTCAATAGTTGTGCAATAAATCGAAAAACGGTGTTAACTGGTAAGCTTATTAAGAGTAAGTCAACCAAAAATATCAAACAGTTCCATTGGATGAATACTTTCTATCTAACCGTTCGTGCAGTAAATAGAACTTTTAATAGTTTAGAAATTATTCTTCGGAACGATTAAATCATATAACGAAGAATGAGCACTGAGTTGATTTTTTTGTTGCTGTAATAACATATATAGCCCTTTCTATTTTCATATCTAGAAACAAAAAAAGGAGCAGAAAACGAAAGTCTTCTACTCCTTTTTATTAACATTTATTTCTTAAAAGACTTTTTCAGTGTCCCGCAATGTTGCGGGACTTTTTTTTAATTTTCTTCTTTTTTACTTTTTTTTGATTTAGCTTCTTTCGGTTTACTGATTTTGATCTTTATTTCTTGTTTTTCTTTATCAAAATCAACATCAATTACATCCCCTTCACTTAAGTGTGCTTTGATGATCTCCTCTGCCAATGGATCCTCAAGATATTTCTGGATAGCACGTTTTAAAGGACGGGCACCAAACTGAACATCATAACCTTTATCAGAAATAAAATCTTTAGCCTCTTCAGAGATCTTGATATTGTATCCTAATCCATTGATACGACCATATAAATGTTCAAGTTCAATATCAATGATAGCATGAATATGATCGCGGGTTAATGAATTAAATATAACCACATCATCAATCCTGTTTAAAAATTCAGGAGCAAAAGCTTTTTTCAAAGCACCTTCAATAACACCTTTTGCATGACCATCCGTTTCTTCAATTTTTGCAGACGTTGCAAAACCAACACCCTGTCCAAAATCTTTCAACTGACGTGCACCAATATTCGATGTCATGATAATGATGGTGTTTTTGAAATCAATTTTTCTACCCAAACTATCAGTCATCTGTCCATCATCCAATGCTTGTAACAATAAGTTAAATACATCCGGATGTGCTTTTTCGATCTCATCTAACAAGATAACTGCATACGGACGTCTGCGTACTTTTTCAGTCAACTGTCCGCCTTCCTCATATCCAACATATCCCGGAGGCGCTCCAATTAAACGAGAAACAGCAAATTTCTCCATATATTCACTCATGTCAATACGTATAAGCGCATCGTCATTATCAAATAAATATTTAGATAAAATTTTAGCCAATTGCGTTTTACCAACACCAGTAGGTCCAAGGAAAATAAATGAACCAATTGGTTTATTAGGATCTTTCAAACCTGCACGGTTACGTTGAATAGCTTTTACTACTTTTTTAACCGCATCATCCTGTCCGATCACTTTACCTTGCAATAGTTCAGCCATTTTAATCAACTTATCGCCTTCATTTTGAGCAATACGTTGTACAGGAACACCTGTCATCATGGCAACAACTTCGGCAACATTATCTTCCGTAACTACTTCACGCTGATTTTTGCTATCTTCTTCCCACTGTTTTTTTGCTGCTTCCAGTTGCTCCAATAACTGACGCTCAGTATCACGCAAACGGGCTGCTTCTTCATATTTTTGAGAACGAACAACTTTATTTTTCTCTTCTTTAATCTCTTCTAACTTCTTTTCAATTTCAAGAACATTTTTAGGAACGTTAATGTTGATGATGTGTACACGTGAACCCGCTTCATCCAAAGCATCAATTGCTTTATCAGGTAAGTGACGGTCGGAAATATAACGTGAAGTTAACGTAACACAAGCTTTAATCGCTTCGTCAGTATATTTAACATTGTGGTGATCTTCGTATTTCGATTTAATATTATTTAAGATCTCAATGGTTTCTTCTATTGAAGTAGGTTCAATGATCACTTTTTGGAAACGTCTTTCTAAAGCACCGTCTTTTTCGATATACTGACGATACTCATCCAGAGTAGTAGCACCAATACATTGAATTTCGCCACGTGCAAGGGCTGGTTTAAACATATTGGAAGCATCTAAAGATCCTGAAGCACCACCGGCACCAATAATGGTATGGATCTCATCAATAAATAAAATTACATCAGGAGATTTTTCCAACTCATTCATCACTGCTTTCATACGCTCCTCAAATTGCCCACGGTATTTTGTACCGGCAACCAATGAAGCAAGATCAAGAGTAACTACACGTTTACCAAATAACACACGTGATACTTTGCGCTGAACGATACGTAAAGCTAAACCTTCAGCAATCGCTGATTTACCAACACCCGGCTCACCAATTAATATTGGATTGTTTTTCTTTCTACGGGATAAGATCTGAGATACGCGTTCAATTTCTTTTTCACGACCAACAATAGGATCAAGTTTACCTTCTTCAGCAGCCCTTGTAAGGTCACGTCCGAAATTATCCAATACAGGAGTTTTTGATTTACTATCAACACCTTTTTTAGGGTTAGCTGCGCTAAATGTATCATCATCAGCATCTTCATCTGGTGGAGTACCCGGAAATTCAGCTTTTGGATCTGATTTCGATAATTCAAGTTCTAGTTTCATAACTTCGTAGTCTATTTTATATTTGTGCAGCGCTTTAGTCGCTACATTGTCTTCGTCCTTAAGGATCGATAGTATTAAATGTTCTGTACCAATAACAGCGCTTTTAAAAAGTTTTGCTTCCAGATAAGTGATCTTTAAAGCTCTTTCGGCTTGCTTCATTAATGGGATATTAGCAAGGTTACTAACTTTGTGATTGCCTGTACCTATTGATTCTTCAACAGTTTTACGCAATTCCCCTAAATCAACACCTAGTGATTTAAGAAGACGTACAGCCATACCTTCTCCTTCGCGGATGATGCCCAGCAAAAGGTGCTCTGTACCTATATAATCATGACCTAAACGCAGCGCTTCTTCGCGACTGTATGTGATCACATCCTTTACTCTGGGTGAAAATTTAGCTTCCATTTTATTCTTGTATTAGATTCTATTAACGTAAAAAACAACTTTCAATTACATTATACCTACAAAATTAAGGTATTTAAAGACAAAATCAAAAGTACTTATCGATTTAAATGCTGCATTAAACACAAATTATAATTATCAACAAAAATAAACGCTAAAATGTTAATAATTAAATCTAAAAATTTTAATATTAAAGCTGAATTAAGTAACTTCGAACTCCTAAAATTTAATAAGGAATTATCAATTATTGTGCTAATTAAATTTTATGACAAAAATTCTGAATAAAGAGCAAATAACACGTTAAAAATAAAGGAAAAAAGAAATTATGGCAGACGGAGAAAAAATTATCAGGATTAAATTTTCGTTGCTAGTTGCTTTTTGTCTTTTACTCACTATTTCTCCCAACATAGCACATTCTCAGGCTCCAACTAATTCTTGGTTACTTATAGGTAATACAGGTACAACGGTTGCAAACTATATTGGAACAATTGACCCTCAACCATTGATATTTAAAGCAAATGACGCAGAAAGGATGCGGATAGATACTAACGGCAATGTTGGTATTGGAACAACAATCCCTCAAGCGAAATTAAATGTAAAAAATGGCAGTGTATTGTTTGATGGCGCTTTCGGCAACACTCCCGTAACTGGTGCTGGAACAAGAATGATGTGGATTCCATCAAAAGCAGCCTTTAGAGCGGGAGCGGTCGGTTCAACTGAATGGAATGATGTAAATATTGGAGTATATTCAACGGCTTTAGGGATTTCTACAACAGCTCAATCATACGCTTCTCTGGTAATTGGTAGGTATAATCGAGTTTCGAGTACATACTCAACAAATAGCTGGGTTCCAACAGATCCATTATTTGTTGTAGGAAATGGGCAAAATTCACAAAAAACGGGGAACGCTTTAACCGTTTTAAAAAATGGTAGAGTTGGAATTGGAACACCAACCCCAGTTAATATATTTGATGTAGTAGGCGAAATTTCAATAGGTGGGGGCTATGCAGGAATTAAATTGGCTCCTGCAAATGGTGCAATTATAAGAGGTAGCGTTGGTATTGGAACTCCAACACCATCTCAAAAATTAGAAGTAAATGGCAACATTTCTGTAACTGGAGTTAATAGCACTTTATTATTTGGCAAAGAGGCTGTTTTAGGGGCTAATTGGGGGCAATGGGGGATAGAATATGATAATATTAATGGCGGACTTAATTTCTGGAAGCCTTTTGGAAGTAACAATTTTGGAAATAATTATCTTTTTATTAAAGATGACGGCAATATGGGTATTGGCACTAATTTAACAAACAATACAGATAATTATAAGTTATCTGTAAATGGTACTATTCGAGCAAAAGAAATAGTAGTAGAAACAGGATGGAGTGATTTCGTTTTTGCGCCAAGCTATAAACTATTACCATTGACAGAATTAGAAAAATTTATCCAGACAAATAACCATCTTCCTAATATTCCTTCCGCACAAGAAATTTCTACAACTGGTCTAAAAGTAGCTGAAACACAAACTATAATGATGCAAAAAATTGAAGAGTTGACTTTATATATCATTGAACAAAATAAAAAACTCATAGAGCTTCAAGCAAAAATTGCGAAATTAGAAAACTCGAAATAATTGAATATAATATAATTTTTAAAATGAAAAACAACATAATTATAACATTTTTTGTTTTGTTTTTTAGTGCTGTATGTTTTGCTAACAAAGAAGACAGCACCTCTGTGAAAAAAAGTTTTCACACCATAGAAGCCTGTATAGGAATATCTCCTAAAGCACACCGCAAATATGTTGTTTCAAGTAAAGGCTATATCATATACGGCTTGTGGTATGACTATTCAAGAAAAATAAAAAATAATTTTCATGTCGCTTTTGTTTTGAATCCACTTGCAGGGTCGGATGACTTTTCTATGAGAGATGATAACGCAAATGGGTTCGACATTCAAAAA
>JAIOQD010000189.1 GCA_021413595.1 Bacteroidota bacterium
AAAGCTCTGTAATCTTTGTATCGCAATTGATAAAAAGGATTATTAGCAATAGTTGAAATGTGTTTATCAAGAGTAGTATTAAATTTTTCTCCTAATCCAATGCGTTGCTCATCATAGTAATCAATAGCTTTTTGAGCATCCTTCAAAGCCATTTTTTCAATAACCACAGCAAAAGCCATCTTTATTTACTTTTAAATTTCAATTGTTTTTTAGCTTTATTCCAGGGTATAAAATCTTCCGGTTTTGCAGTGGCTCTGCGTTCATCTAAAATATCTTTTTGCTCATCAGTTAATGAAACTGGTGTTTTATCGATCTTTTCAACGCTGATGTAATTAAGACTTTTTAAGAAGTTGAGTAAAATATCTATTTTACTATCATCTTTAATCTTTACAAGTAATTGTTGCATGACGTTAGAGTTTTAAATTAATTAACATATTGTCTTATTTACTAAAGATTAACACAAAAATACCACATAAGAAGCTGTTTTGGTAATTATTGGTGTCTTTTTGTGAAAAATTTATTCCCATATGTAACAGGGCTCTTTTTATGACTGGAATATTGGATTGAACACCTATCGTTAAAAGAGTGAAAAAGGCCAAAGCCGAAAATCAAAGGTGCAGCGCACCATTTATATTCGATGGTATTATGGTGCGCTGCACCTTCTGAAAGGCTGTAATATGTTAATTCTACAGATGTTTCGTGGCTCTGCCACTTTTATAAGAAAGCCGTGTTATCCCGACAAAGGAAGGGTGGTTTTCAAACAAAAATATTTAGCTCAGCAGATGAATAAATAGGCTACTGATGATACCAGCCCCGAATGAATACGTTAATTCGGGCAGGCTGATAATTATGCCGAACCTTAAAATAAAAAACGCCTTTCAAGAAATGAAGGCCGTTTTAAAACAACTCTTGGCATTAATTTTTGATAATATGCCCCACTGTTTGTTGGGTGTCAGAAATTACCTTTATTGTATAATTACCTTTTGTTAAAAAATTTATTTTAATGGATGTGTTTTCGTTCATCATCTTTTCTGTTAATACCAATTTACCTGTTACATTATATAATTCAATAGTTGTATGGTTAATTAATGGTGGGTCGATTGCAATATGAATCACATCATTTGCAGGATTTGGATAAATTGAAACTACTGAACTTTTTAATTCTGTTTCAATTCCTGTACATAAATTTACATTTACAGTTCGGTTAGCAATTGCCGAACAACTGTTTGCGTCTGTATAATTATACGACACCGTAAATGTTCCTACTCCGGAACCTGCCGGGGATTATAAACACATAATGGGCTGGTTATAACTCCTAAAGTAACATTTGGCAATGGATAGACAATAATAGTGTTGTCGGACGAGGTTGCTGAGCAGCCTGCCCCATTTGTAACAACTGCGCTATAACTTCCTGAAGTGGTAGCAGTCCAAGATGCGGATGTTCCACTCGGAATGTTGTACCCGTTTTTGCTCCATTGATATGTAAAACCTGTTCCTGTATTTACATTCAGTACTACACTCCCGCAGAAAGAGGTTGCTCCAAGTGCTGTGATGACCGCTGGAGGAGACAGGTTGGGATCAACAGTTACTGTGGTTGCCGATGATGTTGATGCCACAGAACAAGCGTTTGAAACAACCACAGCATAACTACCGGATACGTTAGCCGTATAAGATGCGGCTATGGCCCCTGAAATATTGATGCTGTTTTTTGTCCATTGGTACGTTAACCCTGTTCCTGTGCTAGCATTCAGGACAACACTTCCTCCTGGACAGAATGTGCTATCCCCATTAGCTGTTATAGTAGCTATAGGAGGATTAATAGTCGTTACGGTAAAATTGGGAGAATAATCAACAACATCCGGATCCCCTGAAGTACATTTATATATTCTTTGAACTTTATAAACACCCTGATCTGCTGAATAAGTGGTACTTGACGAAAAAGTAACGGCAACATTATTCTTATACCAATAATATGCAACGGAATAAAACATACATGGCTGATTGAATCCATTACCAACAGTTAAAGTGACTGTGTTGCCTTGACAAAGCTCTGTTGGTCCGCTAATTGCTAGTTGTGCAACAGAGGTAGTGACAAGTATTTGAATCGCAATTGCGGATAGAAGTATTTTTTTCATTGAATTTGGATTTCGTAGTATATTATTTGGATTTAATTATTGCTCCTGAATCTCTGAATTACACATCATTGTAACAGATTTTAACAAATCAAATATTTCTTCAAAAATATCTGTATTAACCCCTATTGAATTAAGAATACTGGTTAGTAAACTCTTTAATTGATCCATTAAAGCTGTAAATAAGTGATTAAAGTTTCCGCTTCGCAATTCGATAAAAAGGTTTTTCGCCTTTTCCCAAAGCCAGTCTAATACTTGTAGTTTAGCATATAAGGCTTCGCCAGTAAGTCCATTGTTTGTCAGTTTTCTATAAAGCTCTTTAGGGAATTATTAATCAGAAAGAAATCCCTTTCTAAAAAATTTTCAGGTAATTTTTCTAAATTATAAAACATATTTCTTTAATTGTAAAATTAATCAAATGTACTTTTTGCTTATTTAACCCCATAATTATTTCGGTAACAATATGTTACTTTTGAGTAATAATTTTGTACTTTTAGTGTGTATTTGTAATAAATTAAAAACTAAAAAAATTTTGTTAACAAAATAAATTTTACTGACATGAATAAGAAATCAGAAGAATTACGCATTGGAAAAAAAATCAAGCAACTGCGCGAACTAAAAAATTATTCGCAAGAGTTTATGGCATCTAAATTAAAAATGAGTATTCCGGGTTATGGCAGAATAGAGCGGAATGAGGTAGATGTTAGCATGGAAAGGGCTAACCAAATTGCTACCGTATTAGGTATTAGTTTAACAGAACTTGTGAGCTTTGATGAAAAGTATATATTTAACAATTACGCCCACAATCAAAACGCTTTTGTAATTAACAGCGAATTACACCAAGAAGATAAAAAAGCATTACAAGAATTGGTAGAATATCTAAAAAAACAACTCGAAGCAAAAGATGCCTTAATAAAGGAGTTGGTGTTGGGTAAAAAAACAAAATAATTCTATCACCTCCAATAAACTTATCCACTTTGCGTTATTGATAAAATCTGGCTTACCGCACATAGGCCTGTAGCATTTTTTTATAAAATTGTGCTGTAATAAAATGCCTTGATGAATAACGAAAATACAGCAGAGCCTCAAATTTCCCCTGAAAAATCACCAAGGCTATTTCGTGTTTTGTGGCGGTTCATTATTTTCTTTTTTATTCTGTTTGTTACAGTCGCTGGCGGAGGTGCTGTTGCAGGTTATTACTACCAGGATGAGGTAAAAGAATATGTGATAGAGGAGTTGAACAAACACTTGAATACTCAACTAATAGTTGATGGCAAGAACATTGATTTTACTATACTCAAAAGCTTTCCTTACGCCTCACTTGATTTCAAAAATGTGAAAGCACTCGAAGTTATTGAAAACAAAAAGAAAGACACTTTATTTAAAGCAGGTAAAATTTCTCTTCAGTTTAATCTTGTAGATATTATCAGAAAAAAATACCATGTTAAAAAGATAAAAATTGATGATGTAGTTTTGAAGATCCGCATTGATAAGAACGGGAAGGATAATTATCATTTCTGGAAATCATCTTCAGACACAAGCGTTACCGACTTTTCATTTGCTCTGGAAAAAATTGAGCTGACCAACATACAGTTTTATTATAAAAATAATAAAGCGGGTCAAAATATGGATCTGCTGATCAAAAAAAGCACGCTCTCCGGAAAGTTTTCAAATTCAAGGTATTCGCTTGAAACAACAAGTGATCTATTTGTGAACCATCTTGAAATGGAAGGCTCTACTTTTTTACGAAAAAAAAATATCCATGCTGAACTTGCTTTAGATGTTGATAATACAATGCCATCCTATAAAATTAATGATGGTAAAATTAAAATTGAAAATTTATTATTCGAGGTGTTCGGCAATGTGATTAATGCAGGTAAGGAACCTGTTGTCAACTTTGGTGTAAAAGGCAAGGACATGGATATAAGATCGGTTTTGTCATTAATTCCAAACAAATACAAGGGCATAATAAATGAGTACGAAAGTACCGGAGAATTTTATTTTGATGCTACTATTAAAGGGGTTATCACAAAGGGTAAAACGCCAGAAATTAAGGCTGATTTTGGAATTAAAAATGCGGATATCACACAGCTGAAAGATAATATTGTTTTGCGTAATGTAAATTTAAAAGGCCGTTATTCCAGTGGTAGTAATTGGAATTCAGAAGGTTCTTTATTGGAATTAATTCCTTTTTCTGCAACGATAGACCAGGGGGCGGTTTCGGGAGAATTGTCCTTACATAATTTGAATAATCCTTCTGTTTTCGCTAAAATAAAGGCGGATATCAGTTTAGAAAAACTGCAGCGTTTTATAAAAATGGATACCATTGAAACGATCTCCGGACAACTGAAGATTGACGCTTCTTTTACGGGAGAAGGAAAAGAATTTAATGCTATTAATTATCAAAATGTGATTACAAGTGGTGGTTTATCTGTTTCAGCAATGAATATAAAATTAAAAAATAACGCATTGATCTTTGCGAATATTAATGGTGATTTTACTTTTGATAATAACGATCTGGCAATTAATGCACTAACCGGAAATGTTTCCAATAGTGATTTTGAATTAAAAGGAGTTTTTAAAAATAGCATTGGTTTTATCCTAAAAAAGAACCAGGACATTTTAGTAGAAGCGACACTAAATTCGAAAAACCTTGATCTGAATGAATTGCTTGCTAATAAAGAAGTAGATACACCGTCAAAGAGTAAATACAAACTTAAATTTTCGGAACATATAAATGTAAATTTGAATAGTGAAATTCAACATTTGGTATTCAGAAAATTTGAAGCCACCAATATTAAAGGTGTTGTTAAACTGAAAGATAAAAAAATGAGTGTAGATCCTGTAACACTTTCTACTATGAGCGGAAATGTTACTGTAAGCGGCTTGGTAGATGGCAGTGATTCCACTAAATTATTGATTACAT
>JAIOQD010000190.1 GCA_021413595.1 Bacteroidota bacterium
AGCATCTATGGATTCCCAAACAAGTTCGAGATGGTGTTTTTCCTCCTCAATAGCTGGTTGATAAAAGAGCAGTATTGACCATAAATTTCAGGAATTATTTTACAATAATTTTTTTGTATCCAATTAAATTATGGCTGAGAAGCCGGATAGAAATTAATTTTCTTTTATGGTAACATTACTTGTGCTCCAGCATCCCATATCATAAAAGGCAGACACAGCGGTTCCTGAGTTGGTGGATACCCATAAAGTTATTGTGTGCAGACCAGTTGCCAAACTTGGAAAAGTTGCATACATTGTTACCCCATCATTTGCTGAAATGGTTGATATACCTCCATTATCTTTAAAATAAACTGCTCTGCCGGCATTATTTGTTGCAACAACCCCATCTACTCTTAGTTCATATTTAACTCCCGTTGCTGTTCCAACTAAATCAAAAACATTTATAAATGTTTGAAAAGTAATTTCAATATTGGTTGCAGCATTCACCTTTGTAAACGTTCCAAGACTTGCCAATTGGGTTGGGACTGCTGTTACTGCAGCTAATGATTGACAGGAAGGTGGGGTTAATGATGTGATAATACAAGACTTTTCCCATGTGGCAAGACCTGCTGCATCGGAGGTCAATACTTTGCCGTCTCCCGGAACCCCACCAGTAATTTTCACTTGTCCTGCAACTTCAAGTTTTGCTCCAGGAGTTGGTGTTCCAATACCCCAATTCCCGGCAACTGTTAATCGGGCCTTTTCTGAATTATTTGTTCTGAAAGTAATATCATGTGCAGATTGTGTTCCAACAAAAGGTAAGCCCCCTGTAGTTCCCATAAGCCAGGTGGCAACGCCATCTCTGATCGTCAGGTAGGCATCACCTGTTTTAGCCAATTGCAATAATTCAGACGAATTAAATGCTGCCAATGGGTTTGGTCCAATGGTTAAAAGATTTTTAGGGGCATTGTTGCCTATACCAATCAATCCACCGGAATTTATCCTCATCGCTTCATTGATAGAAATGCCATCGTGTGTTGAAAAAACCAGTTGACCTTTCGTTAATAATAGATCTGTTTGAGATTCAATTCTTGCAAGATGATACGGTGCTAATGTGTGATTTAAAAAATCAATTCTGGTCAGCATTACCTGTTCTTGTTACAAAATCGACAGCATCAGTAGTTCCAATAAAGTTAGTAGCTGCCACTGTCCCAGCGTTGCCAAGCAATGACCAGTTTGCCCCACCACTTCCACCAAATGCAACCCACTTAGCCCCATTCCAATAGTAGTAGCCAGGCGAAACAGCATTTGGAGAGGCACCGGCTGTGGCTGTATTGTAAACCAGTAATGAGGTTAGAGGTGCTGTTATTGGACCTGCAAGAATAGTTGATGTTAATGCCACACGTGGAATAAGTAAGCCTTTGGATGTTGAAGTTATATCTAACAATGCAGAAGCGTTAGGCGCAATTGTTCCAATTCCAACATTTACACCATCTGCGCCCGTGCCACCTAACACCATAGCATTACTGGCATTAACTTTTGCATTATAACCAATTGCAGTGGCATTGGTTAATGCACTCGAACTCACATCAGCCTTATAACCAATAGCGGTATTATTGTTTCCTGTAGTATTTGTAACAAGGGCAATTGTTCCGCTAGCGGTATTGCCAATTCCTGTAGTATTGTTTTGAAGCGCCTGATCTCCATCCGCGGTATTATAATCACCTATAGTGTTTTGCTGAAGTGCTCCATATCCTGTGGCGGTGTTTTGTGATCCAATGGTATTTATAGTAAGCGCATTAACTCCTATTGCCGTATTAAGGTTTCCTGTAGTGTTAGAAGTAAGTGTAGTCACTCCGTTAGCTGTATTAAAGCTTCCTGTTGTGTTGGCTTTAAGTGCCTGATGTCCACTGGCAACGTTCTGCCATCCTGATGTATTGTTCCAAAGTGTTTGATAGCCAATAGCTGTATTATAATTCCCCGTATTATTACCAGGTGTGGTAGAGCCTCTTAATGCCTCAAAGCCTATAGCAACATTATAGTTGTCGAAAGCAATGGTGGTGGGGTTGGTATTCTTCATAGCATTGGTACCAACAGCA
>JAIOQD010000191.1 GCA_021413595.1 Bacteroidota bacterium
AGCACTTATTGAAGATCTGTTGGCCTATTCTCATGCGGATAGTGAAAAAGTAATATTTGAAAAAACAGATATAAATGAAATTGTGAAAGAAATAAAAGATGAATTTAATGAAGAATTTCATGCAAAAGGTGCAAAAATACAAGCACATAAATTACCTGTTCTTAATGTTATTCGTTTTCAATTTCATCAGTTATTGCATAACCTTATCAGTAATGCACTAAAGTTTTCAGACCCCAAAAGGCCATTACAAATTACTATCAATAGTGAAATGGCTACAGGAAATAAATTTAAAAACGAACACCTTAATCCACAAAAAAAATACTATCACATTACCATCAGTGATAATGGAATAGGTTTTGAACCTCGGTTTAGCGACCGTATCTTCGAAGTTTTTCAACGCTTACATGGAAAAGATGAATATAAAGGCACAGGTATAGGCCTTGCCATTTGTAAAAAAATTGTTGAAAATCATCATGGATTTATCACCGCAAGTGCTGAGTTGAAAAAAGGTGCAACTTTTGATATTTATTTACCAATGACTTTGTAAAGTAATAAACTCAAATAAACAGAATGGCAGATAATATTATCATAGGAACTTTTATGGATGATGATATAGAAATGGCCGAACGAAAAGGTATTGGACATCCTGATTCTATTTGTGACCAGATAACTGAGCAGATCTCTGTTGAACTTTGTAAGTATTATCTGCAAGAATTTGGAGTGATCATGCATCATAATGTGGATAAGGCTCTTTTGATTGGTGGGCAATCAATGCCGGCCTATAATGGAGGCAGGATAATAAAACCTATATCGCTGATTATTGCCGGTAGAGCTACTCAGCAGGTAAATGATAAGATCATTCCTGTTGAAGAAATCGCCATTGAAACAGCGAAAAAATGGTTGCAAAAAAATATCCGGCACCTGGATGTTTCAAAAGATATTTTGATTTCCTCAAAAATTCGGCCCGGAAGTGCTGATTTGGTTGGACTTTTTAACCGTTTCGGAAAGGGTGAAATTCCTTTGGCAAATGACACATCGTTCGGTGCAGGGTATTATCCGACCACCCTTCTGGAAAATTCAATCGTTAAAATTGAAGAACTATTAAACAGCAGTGATATAAAAAATAAATTCCCTTTTATAGGAGACGATATTAAAGTGATGGGTGTTAAAGATCATTCGAAATATTATTTTACGATTGCAATTGCAATGATCGATAAATACATTTCTGATCTGAATGATTATGTTTCTAAGATCAAACAGGTAAAACAATTTATTCATACCAATTTACTTTTGCCCAATGCAACTATTTATATCAATACTGCAGATGATTACGCTCGGGAGAGCATTTATCTGACTGTAACCGGGACAAGTGCTGAAAGCGGTGATGATGGCCAGGTAGGCAGGGGAAATAGGGTAAATGGGTTAATAACCCCCTATCGACCGATGAGCCTGGAAGCAACAGCAGGTAAAAATCCGGTGAGTCATATCGGTAAAATATACAATTATTTTGCAATGGATGTGAGTAGGGCTATTGTTGAAAATCACTTTGCCGATGAGGCGAATGTTTTTATTGTATCACAAATTGGTAAGCCAATCAATGAACCGCAGTTAATACATATCAAACTAAAAAACGCTGCTGATAAAAAACGCATTGAAGGTCTGGTAAAAGAAAAACTAAATTCTCTTTCGGAATACTGGAGGAAGATTATGGATCTGAAATAAATTCAAGCTTTTCAAGATGAATATTATTCAGTACTGAATTAGTTTATTTTCACTATTATTGATGTTAAATTTTAATAGCGTGGAGAAGCAACAACACACACAAAGTTTAAAAAAAACACTTACTCCATTAATGTTATGGGGACTGGGTGTGGGTTACGTTATTTCAGGGATGTATTTTGGATGGAACCTTGGCCTTGAAAAAGGTGGAACATTAGGGCTAGCCATCGCCACACTTTTCATTATTATTTTATACGTAACATTCACTTTTTCTTATTCCGAACTTGCCTGTGCAATACCTAAAGCAGGTGGTGTTTTCGATTATGCGGGCCGTGCCCTTGGCAAGGATATTGGATTTATTGCCGGTATGGCGCAGAATATCGAATTTATTTTTGCCCCACCTGCCATTGCTTTTGCAATAGGAGCCTATTTTAATCTCATTTTTCCACAATTTGATATTCTTTGGATCGCAATAACAATGTATGTTATTTTCACCTTATTAAACATTTATGGAGTTAAAGCGGCTGCTACATTTGAGCTGATCATCACGTTATTGGCGGTAATTGAATTACTGATATTTGCAGGAGTTACTCTGCCTTATTTTCATGCAGAGAACTTAACACGAAATGCTTTACCTAACGGATACACCGGTGTTTTTGCTGCATTACCTTTTGCTATTTGGTTTTTTTTGGGTATTGAAGGTGTTGCTAATGTTGCCGAAGAAACTATTAATCCTCAAAAGGATATTTTAAAAGGTTTTGGTTCTGCAATTATCACATTGGTAGGCTTGTGTGTACTTACTTTTGTTGCCGCTATTGGTGTTGGAGGTTGGGAAGCAATTGTATTTAATTCTGAAGGAGGAACATCAGATTCACCTTTACCAATGGCAATGGCAATGATTGTGGGAGATAATAGTTTACTTTTTCACATGTTACTTACGGTGGGTTTGTTTGGCCTGGTAGCTTCTTTTCACGGACTGATGCTTGCAGGTGGACGTTCAACACTTGAGTTTGGAAAGGCAGGGTATGCTCCAAAATTTACAGGGAAAGTTAATCCGAAATTTCAAACGCCAGCAAATGCATTACTTGTAAATACGGTAATTGGGATCATTGTTTTGCTAACAGGTAAAACTACCGAAATAATTACTATGGCTGTGTTTGGAGCGCTCACACTTTACATCATCGCCATGATCTCATTAATTGCTCTTCGTAAAAAAGAACCGCTGTTGGAGCGTCCTTTCAGAGTTCCTTTTTATCCGCTTTCCCCTATGCTTGCTTTGATTATTGCTGTTGTTTCATTGATTTCCATGACATATTATAATTTTAATCTTGCTTTAATTTATTTTGGATTGATGGTTATTTCGTATGTGGGATTTAAAAAATTTTATAATAAGTGAGTGCTTTACTCTGTGTTCCTCTGTGTATTTTAAGTGGACTCCGTGTACTTTAACATAAAGCTGGATAGGGTTAATCACAAAAGAAGGATTACACAGAGAAACACTGAGAATACACAGCGTTTCACAGAGAAAATTAATTATGGAAATTAATCAGATAACCGAAAAAATTATTGGCTGCGCAATTGAAGTACACAAAAATCTAGGTCCAGGCTTATTAGAATCAGCTTACGAGGAATGTTTATCATTCGAATTGCAGAAAGCAGGTTTGGAAATTGAAAGACAAAAACCTGTGCCAGTTGTTTATAAAGATATAAAACTGGATTGCGGGTACAGAATGGATTTACTAGTTGAAAATACTGTAATTATTGAACTGAAAACTGTTGATGCTTTTAATCCCGTTCAC
>JAIOQD010000192.1 GCA_021413595.1 Bacteroidota bacterium
ATATCAATTTTCTCACCAATTGCAACAGCGTTAATTGGATATAAAGTTTCAAATGAGATAGAGTGGATTGTTCCATCTGGTCTTACAAGAATTAGAATTGACGAAATAATATATCAACCTGAAGCTGCTGGTGATTACAATTTATAATTTTTAATGTAATGAATATTATATGGGAAATAGGCGAATCTGACATCAAGAAAGTGAAAGATTTTGTTAATGAGCACAAAAATCCATTTGTAGAAAATAGGATTAATCGAAATGTTAACAAAAAGGGAATTGTAATAAATAAGGACGAAATCATACGAACCATGCTTATGTGTTTGTTAACAACGGAACATGATTCTTATCAAGATAAAAAATGGAGTACGTTTTTTAATAAGAAGCCATTTTTATTGACCGATGGATTTCTTTTAAATAGACATGACTTTGAAAAGGCCGTTCTTGAGGTTTTAAAATCAAATGGATTAACTCCGTCAAATAGAATAATAAATTCATTTATTATAAATTACTTTTATCTGTTGCAATCTAAATGGGAAATAATAACTGATCTTGAGAATGGTGTCATGGGGGATTATACTAAATCTAAAGAACGAGATTTAGCAGATAATATTGATATGATATTTAAAGGTTTTGGCTCTATACAATCAAGAAGTTTTCTACAAGCATTAGGATTGACAAAATATGAAATACCAATTAACTCCATAATGATAGAATGGTTAAAGAATTTTGGTTTCCCGATTTTATTTTCGCCAATAGCACTTCAAGATAAATCATTTTATCACTTTATATCCGATGGAATCCAATTATTATGTGAGAGGGCAAATATTTATCCTTGTGTTCTTGAAGCAGCTGTTTTTTCATTTAACGATACGGATGATTTACAAATGAAAACATAATCTGTTAAATGCTATGGAGTCTATTAAATACGTCTCACAACATGCGGTATAGTAAATTGCCTGTCCTCAGTAAGTATTCGAGCGGCAACAGAATATATTACAGCCACAATGCAGAAATTCAGAATTTCCGTATTTCTGCATTTCTACAAAAAGCCCATAATCACTACAATCTTGATGTAATTATTTCGGTGGATTAGTGAGTAAAATTAATCAAAGCCACGCAGTTTCGTATTTGGGCTACACAAACGATTAAAAAGAATATACAATCAAAGGTTTTCCCTAAATTGAGGCCGTTTTAAGAGCGACAATTCTATGGGTATTGGGTGAAATATGATATTTATCATAGTCGTTTCCAAAAAAAAATAGGAAATTTGTCAGGATAAGAAAATGACCAGATTTATTTCCATATTGCTCCTTACAGGAATCTTACTGCAAACATTCAGCAAGGTTGTTATTTTTGTTAATTACGAGATCAACAAAGAATACATTACTAAAAAATACTGCGAGAATAAAAACAAGCCAAAGATGCACTGTAATGGAAAGTGCCACATGGTGAAGCAGTTGAATGAAGAGGATAAAAAGGAAAATTCTCCCCTCAATAATCTGAAAGAAAAATTTGAAGTTCAACTGTTTTCACAAGACCGAAAAACTACTTTGTTTGAAATTTATTTAACCGGAGAAAACACATTCTCTGCGTTTCAATTATCAAAAACATCCAACCCTTCTTTTTCAGTTTTCCATCCCCCTACCTGCTGATTTTTTTGTTTAATCTAAATTCAGTGAGTTTTTTGTATCATCACAAGTATTGCTAACAATGAATTAATGTATTGACCTTAAATTGGTCAATGTGTTGACAATGTTTTATTGTTAAGCATCTGCGCGTGATTCTTTACAAACAGTTTCACATTGGTTTATCTCTTAATTACTTCATTAACTTATTAATAAAACAGATATGAAAACTTTTTTAAAAAGCTTGCTAATAGCAGCAATAACTCTATTTACATTTTCATGTAAAAAAGATACAGTAACACCTCAGGAACCAACCCCAACTCCAACAGAAAGCCTATTAAAAATTGGAGAAACCTATATTTTAGGTGCGAAAGCAAAGGCCGTTGTATATTCGGACAAAGCTTTGGTTACAGGCTATAATGTTATATATGTGGCATTGTACGACTCTATAGATGGAAGTCGCTTGTCGGATGGACATTTTAATGTAACACCTATGATGGATATGGGTTCGATGATGCACAGTTCTCCTGTGGAAAATACGGAAGATACAATAACAACTGGAGGCTATTTTAAAACTAGTGTGGTGTTTATTATGCCTGGTACTTCCACTGAGTGGTCTTTGAATATGATGTTCAATAATCATAAAAATGGTTTAACCGGACATGGGGAGCTTGGTGTTGATGTTGTTTCAAGTACACCTTCAAAATGTGTTAGTACAACAATTGCACTTGACAGTAACGCCAAAGTGTTTATTAGTTTAATTGGACTAGCCAACCCCATAGTGGGAATAAACGATTTTGAAATTGTGATTCACAAAAAACTGGGCATGATGAATTTTCCTGCAATTGAGAATTATACTGTAGAGATTGATCCTGAAATGCCAAGCATGGGGCACAGCTCTCCAAACAATGTAAATCCGGTTCATATTGGCAAAGGGCATTACACCGGTGAAGTTAATTTCACCATGACAGGTTTATGGAATGTGAATTTGAAAATATACAAGAATGGCACACTCATAAGCAGTGATCAATATTTTGAAATTACTTTGCATTAATGAAAAGATTTCTTATAATAATAGCAGCCTGCTTTTTTATTCAACAAAGTCTTTGGAGTCAGAATGTCTCCAAAGACTCTGTTGTTAAAACCATTCATTTAGAAGAGGTAAGTATTTGTGATGAAAGCAGTGATAAAAACGAGTCTTTCAGTTTTTACAGAAATAGTAAATTGGCCAATACAGAAGACATTCTGTCGCGGATGCAAGGTGTAAATCTTATTAAAAGAGGAGCTTACGGTTTAGAACCTACACTGCGCAGTTTCAGCACAGGGCAAACAAACTTAACTATTGATGGTATGAGGATGTATGGCGCCTGTACAGACAAAATGGATCCTGTTTCGATTTATATTGAGCCGGTAAATTTAAAATCTATTCAGGTAACAAATGGCGCAGCTGGAGCTTTGGAAGGAAGTACTATCGGTGGCCAAATCGAAATGCATTTGAAAGAGCCAGGATTAACTTGTCAAAAGCAAAGCAGTGGCCAAATTTCACAAGCCTATTCAACCGTTAACAATGGCTCTAATAGCTCTGCAATTTGGCAGCAGTCATCTAATAAATTGGCTTATCGTGTGAGCGGTACTTTCCGTAAAGCTGATAATTACAAGGCTGGTTCAAGTAAACTAATTCCTAATTCAGGTTATCAGAAAGCTAATACTTCAGCCGCATTGTTATTTAAAGTTAATACCTCACAAATTATCAAGTTAGATTATCTGGGTGATTGGGGGAAAAACATTGGTTATCCTGCCTTAGCTATGGATGTGGGAACTGCCTCGGCACAAATTATAGCCTTTACACATCGGTTTACGTTCAGTGAGAAATTTCTTCAACGGAATGAATTAAAGATATATTATAATGATATTATTCATCAAATGGACGACACCCATCGGAGTGATTCACCTATGCACATGGATATGCCGGGGTGGAGCAGTACAGTGGGGTTTTATAATGAATTAACTGGAGCCAAAAATTTCAAAATTCGTTTGGACTTTCACCGAGCTTATACAAGGGCAGATATGACCATGTATCCTGTAGGCGAGCCAATAATGTATATGCAAACATTACCTGAAAATAATATCAACGACATGGGCTTGGCTATCGGTCGAACATTTTACCTGAATAAAAAACAACAAATTAATATTAACGGACGCCTCGATTACTTTACACAAGTCGCAATATTTGGGGCAGGCTCTAAGCAATGGAAAGTTTTTAATACTGATATTACAGAAACGCAAAACAATTTATTGAAAAACATTAACATCTCCTATGTAAAGCAGTTTAAAGCGAGCACACATATTCAAATGAATTTTGGATACGGAGAGAGAATTCCAACAAGCAATGAACGATATGGATTTTATCTCTTTAACAAACAAGATCAGTTCGATTATGTTGGAAATCTGAAACTAAAGCCTGAAGGGAACTATCAAGCGGAACTCATCTTTAAACAACAATATAAAAAAATCGAGTACTCAGTTAATTTATTTTATAATCACATTCAAAATTATATCTACGCATACCGATTAAAAAGTTACAGCCAAATGACCATTGGTGCGTTTGGTTTAAAGACGTATAAAAACATCGAACATGCTGTTAGTGAAGGATTTGAAGGCACTGTGAAAGTTCAATTATTACAGGGGTTTTCATATATTGGAAGTGTGAAATATGTGTATTCACAAACATATAACGGATTGCCTTTACCGTTAATACCGCCTTTTAAATTGCAACAAGCTTTGCGTTATAACTTCAAACTTTATCAGTTTCAGTTTGAACACGATTATGCCATGACACAAGAGAGAATAAATTTAGATTATGGTGACAGGGTTACACCAAGTTTTCACGTATTTAATGTAAGGGCATCTAAAAATATAAGAATAAAATCATCTGTATTGCAAATAACTTTAGCCTGTGAAAATATTTTAGATACTAATTATCGTGAACATTTAGATATTGGTAGTATTCCCAGATTTGGGCGCAATTTTCTGATTAGCCTCAGCTATATCTTTTAGATTTGATTAAATTTACTATACAAAAACATACCCCAAGATAAATATTTTAATAGGTCATTCCAATGAAAGTATTATTATAATTCCAGCCACTTTGGAGAAATCTTGTTAGTCAGCAAAAAGAATCAGATTAGTCAAACATAATTTTAATAAGCAGTAAAAAGATTCCTCGTTGCCAGAAAAGTTTGGAATTAAATTGAACTCCAGTAATAATCGTTAACACAACAAAAATGAAGTCGAAAAAAATATTATTATCAGGCCTAGCCGCTATTATTTTGATATTTGCAACAACCTTATTAAAAGCGCAAGGTTCAACAAAAGCAGAGATCAAAATTAAAACTTCTTCACATTGTGAAATGAGTAAGGTCGATATTGAAACAGCATTAGCTTTTGAAAAAGGTGTAAAAAGATCAGAGTTGGATCTTTTTACAAAAATTGTAACAATAAAATATAACCCTCAAAAAACAACGCCCGAAAAAATCCGGAAAGCAATTTCTGATGCAGGCTATGACGCAGATACTGTAAAAGCAAATCCAGAAGCCTTTGGCAAGTTGAACGATTGCTGCAAAAAGGGCACTTCTTGCAATTCTAATAAGTGAAATACTTTTTAGAATCCTAACAACACTCAGAGTTGGTTGAGATTACTTGCAAAACACTATTAACCGGAGTTCGATTAATAAACAATGGTCTTAAGCACTTCTCTTTGCAGACATTTATGTTGTTTTTAAAATCGAACTCAAGTTATTAATTGTTTGTCCTTTAAAAAACAGTGAATGATCAAATTCATTGCTCTGGAGATTCTCTGTATGTAACATTGTATGATAAAATTTAAAACATACCCGAGATGAGCATAGCAGGATCAGATAAAAAATCAGCAAAGGGGTCATTGGATCAGATTCCTTACGAAATAAACGAGTATATTAAAAACAAGCATTTCGATGAGGAAATTCTTACTGAAATAAGGAAAGATATTGATAGTAAAGGGCAAACCATCTATAATGTTGAAATTAGTCATGACGAAACCTTATATAAAATGCAGTTTAATGTGGAAGGTGTATTAATGAAGCAAGAAACGGAGCCGCTTTTCAAATATGAGGATGACGAATATGGTGTTGTTGATTAAATATACCGAGGATAAAAAACTATATTTTATTATTTAAAAAAGCCCCTCAAAGGGCTTTTTTATTTAGTGTTTGTTAAACAACCCGGTTCAATGCATCTTTTTTTATACCTTCGTAGCGAAAAATCAGAAAAAACAGAACGTGTTAGAAAAATTAGCAGCCATAAAAAGACGTTGGGAAGAAGTTGAACAAAAATTGTCCGACCCTAAGGTAATTGGCAATATGAGGGAATTTAAAAAGTTCAACAAAGAATATAAAGACCTATCCGAAGTAGTAACAGCCTATCATGAGTATAAAAATGTGGTAGAGAATATTGAGTACAACAAAGGAGTATTGTCCAATGAAAAGGATGATGAGATGAAGGAAATGGCTAAAATGGATCTCGATGAATTGGTGCCTAAAAAAGAATTGATTGAGGATCAGATCCGTCAAATGCTGGTACCTAAAGATCCGGAAGATGCTAAAAATGTGGTGATGGAGATTCGCGCAGGTACTGGCGGTGATGAGGCCAGTATTTTTGCAGGTGATTTGTATCGTATGTACACCCGTTATTGTGAAAATAAAGGCCTTAAGGTAGAGGTGGTTGATTTTAATGATGGTACAATGGGAGGTTACAAAGAGGTTATTTTTAACGTAACCGGTGAGAATGCCTATGGTATTTTAAAATTTGAAG